>NZ_JBHYMC010000099.1:0-14430 GCF_042742535.1 Streptomyces sp. NPDC058880 | reverse complement strand
CCCCGGGGAGAGCGGGCCCCTCACGCATGTGCGTCAGCCGCGTCCGCGCAGCTTGCGGTAGGTGGCGACCAGGGCCTGCGTCGACGCGTCCAGACCGGGCACGTCCGCACCGTCGGTCAGCGCGGGCTCGACGCGCTTGGCGAGCACCTTGCCGAGCTCGACGCCCCACTGGTCGAAGGAGTCGATGTTCCACACCGCGCCCTGGACGAACACCTTGTGCTCGTACAGGGCGATCAGCTGGCCCAGCACGCCGGGGGTGAGCTCGGTGGCCAGGATCGTGGTCGTCGGGTGGTTGCCGTGGAAGGTCTTGTGCGGGACCAGCGATTCCGGTGCCCCCTCCGCGCGGACCTCCTCGGCCGTCTTGCCGAAGGCCAGCGCCTGGGTCTGCGCGAAGAAGTTGGCCATCAGCAGGTCGTGCTGGGCCGCCGGGGCCGCTTCCAGCTCGGCCACCGGCTTCGCGAAGCCGATGAAGTCGGCGGGGATCACCTTCGTGCCCTGGTGGATGAGCTGGTAGTAGGCGTGCTGGCCGTTGGTGCCGGGCGTGCCCCAGACCACGGGGCCGGTCTGCCACTCCACCGGTTCGCCCTCGCGGTCGACGGACTTGCCGTTGGACTCCATGTCCAGCTGCTGCAAGTACGCGGTGAAGCGGGAGAGGTAGTGGCTGTAGGGGAGCACCGCGTGCGACTGCGCGTCGAAGAAGGCGCCGTACCAGATCCCCAACAGGCCCATCAGGAGGGGGGCGTTCTCCTCGGCGGGCGCCGTGCGGAAGTGCTGGTCCATCAGGCGGAAGCCGGCCAGCAGGTCGCGGAAGGCGGCCGGACCGATCGCGATCATCAGGGAGAGCCCGATGGCCGAGTCGAAGGAGTAGCGCCCGCCGACCCAGTCCCAGAACCCGAACATGTTGGCCGGATCGATGCCGAACTCGGTGACCTTCTCGGCGTTGGTCGACAGCGCCACGAAGTGGCGTGCCACCGCGGCCTGGTCGCCGCCCAGTCCCGCGAGCAGCCAGCCGCGCGCGGACGTGGCGTTGGTGATGGTCTCGATGGTGGTGAAGGTCTTCGAGGCGATGATGAACAGCGTCTCGGCGGGGTCCAGGTCGCGTACGGCCTCGTGCAGGTCCGCACCGTCGACGTTGGACACGAAGCGCACGGTCAGGGCGCGGTCGGCGAAGGCGCGCAGGGCCTCGTAGGCCATCGCGGGGCCCAGGTCGGACCCGCCGATGCCGATGTTGACGACGTTCTTGATGGGCTTGCCGGTGAAGCCGGTCCAGGCCCCCGACCTGATCTGCTCGGAGAAGGCCGCCATCTTGTCGAGGACCGCGTGCACGCCCGGGACGACGTTCTCGCCGTCCACCTCGACGACGGCGTCCGCCGGTGCGCGCAGCGCGGTGTGCAGGACCGCCCGGTCCTCGGTCGTGTTGATCTTCTCGCCGCGGAACATGGCCTCGCGCAGCTCGGCCACGCCCGTCGCCGCCGCCAGCTCGCGCAGCAGCTCCAGCGTCTCGTCGGTGACGAGGTGCTTGGCGTAGTCGATGTGCAGGTCCCCGACCCGCAGGGTGTAGCCGGCGCCGCGGCCGGGATTCTCCTCGAACAGCTGCCGCAGGTGCGTCTGCCCGAACTCCTCCCGGTGCTTGCCGAGTGCCAGCCACTCGGGCGTCCGGTTGAGCTTGGTACGTGCCGCCCGGCGCCCGCCGCCCCCCTCGCTCGACGCGCTTCGCGTGGCCGCCTGATTTGCGTTCATCTCGGACATCAACCCACTTCTTCCGTCCTGTCGTGCCCCGCCGATCACCAACCTAAGGGATCACAAGCGGCACAACGCACGCAAAGAGGCCCGGCCCCGCAGGGGAGATTCCTGCGGGGCCGGGCCTCACGTCCTGGTCACCGGGCGGTGTCAGATCTCGCCCCGGAGTTTGGCGAGCGCCTCGGCGAGGATCGCCTCGCCGTCGGCGTCCGAGCGGCGTTCGCGCACGTACGCCAGGTGCGTCTTGTACGGTTCGGTGCGCGGCGGCGCGGGCGGGTCGTCCCGGTCCTGACCGGCCGGGAACCCGCAGCGCGGGCAGTCCCAGGTGTCCGGCACCTGCGCGTCGCTGGCGAAGCTCGGCTGCGTCTCGTGCCCGTTCGAGCACCAGAAGGAGATGCGCAGGCGGGGCGCGGACTCGCCGCGCTCCGCCTCGCCCATCGGCCCCGCTCCGACCCGGCTACCACGGATCGCGTTGCCACTTGCCACGGTCGTAACTCCCTGCGTGATGGTGCCGCGGAGTATGAGTGGAATTCCCGCCGCGGAGCGCCCAAGTCTACGTAAGGCCCAACGCACGTCCAGTGAGCGGAGTTACTGATTCCGCGCCGTGGACGCCAGCCTCATCATAGGCAGGGCGATGCCGACCGGGCCGCCGGAATGGCGAGAACGGTCAGCTGCTCGACTTCATCACCAGGCCGAGCGCAACGATGCACGCGAACCAGAGCAGACCCACCACGACGGTCATGCGGTCCAGGTTCCGCTCCGCGACGGAGGAGCCGCCGACCGACGACTGCATGCCGCCGCCGAACATGTCGGAGAGGCCGCCGCCCTTGCCCTTGTGCATCAGCACGAGCAGCATCAGCAGGGCGCTGAAGACGATCAGGGCGATCGAGAACCCCATAATCACGGCTGATTCCTACTTTCTGGCTTCTCAGGCTTCCGGCTTTGCGAGATGTGCGCGGGGGCCGGGGGCTGGCGGTCCAGCCCCGGCCCCCGCAAGGGTACGACGGATCGGCCCTACCGCATACTCACTGGTCGCGGAAGCGGACGATCTTGACGAACTCGTCCGCGTCGAGCGCCGCGCCGCCGATCAGGGCACCGTCGACGTCGGGCTGGGCCATGATCGCCGCGATGTTCCCGGACTTCACGGAGCCGCCGTACTGGATGCGGACCTGGTCGGCCAGCTCCTGCGAGTACAGCTCCGCGAGGCGGCCACGGATCGCCCCGCAGACCTCCTGGGCGTCCGCGGGGGTGGCGACCTCCCCGGTTCCGATGGCCCAGACCGGCTCGTAGGCGATCACGATGGACTCGACCTGCTCGGCCGGGACGCCGCTCAGGCCGCCGTCGAGCTGGGCGAGCGTGTACTCGACCTGCTGGCCGGCCTTGCGGACGTCCAGGCCCTCCCCGACGCACAGGATCGGGGTGATCCCGTGCTTGAAGGCGGCCTTGACCTTGGCGTTGCAGATCTCGTCGGTCTCGCCGTGGTACTGGCGGCGCTCGCTGTGGCCGACGGCCACGTACGTGCACTTCAGCTTCGACAGCATGGGGCCGGAGATCTCGCCGGTGTAGGCACCGGAGTCGTGCGCGGAGATGTCCTGCGCGCCGTACTTGATCTTCAGCTTGTCGCCGTCGACCAGGGTCTGGACGGAGCGCAGGTCGACGAAGGGCGGCAGGACCGCGACCTCGACGGCGTCGTAGTCCTTGTCGGCGAGCGCGAAGGCGAGCTTCTGGACGTGGGCGATGGCCTCCAAGTGGTTGAGGTTCATCTTCCAGTTGCCCGCCATGAGCGGGGTGCGCGTGGTCATACGGGTTCAGCCCTCCAGGGCGGCGAGGCCGGGGAGCGTCTTGCCCTCGAGGTATTCGAGGGAGGCGCCGCCACCGGTGGAAATGTGGCCGAAAGCGTTCTCGTCGAAGCCCAGCGTGCGGACCGCGGCGGCGCTGTCGCCGCCGCCGACGACGGTGAACGCGTCACTGTCGACGAGTGCCTGCGCGATCGCGCGGGTGCCTCCGGCGTAGTCGGGGTGCTCGAAGACGCCCAAGGGACCGTTCCAGAAGACGGTCGCCGCGTCGGCGATCTTCGAGGCGTACAGCTCGCGGGTCTTGGGACCGATGTCCAGACCCTCCCTGTCGGCGGGGATCTCGTCCGCGCCGACGGTGATGTACTCGGCCGGGGTCTTGCCCTTGAGGTCGGGGAAGTCCGTCGAGGCCAGGACGTCGACCGGCAGGACGATCTCGACGCCGGTGGATTCGGCCCGGGTCATGTACTCCTTGACCTTGTCGACCTGGTCCTTCTGGAGCAGGGAGATACCGACCTCGTAGCCCTTGGCGTAGAGGAAGGTGTAGGCCATGCCGCCGCCGATCAGGAGGCGGTCGGCCTTGCCGAGCAGCTCGTCGATGACGGCGAGCTTGTCGGAGACCTTGGCGCCGCCGAGGACCACGACATAGGGGCGCTTGACCTCGTCCGTCAGCTTCTTCAGGACGCCGACCTCGGTGGCGATGAGCTGGCCGGCCGCGTGCGGGAGCCGCTTGGGCAGGTCGAAGACCGAGGCGTGCTTGCGGTGGACGGCGCCGAAGCCGTCGCCGACGTAGACGTCGGCGAGCTCCGCCAGCTGGTCCGCGAAGGCGCCGCGCTCGGCGTCGTCCTTGGAGGTCTCGCCGGCGTTGAAGCGGAGGTTCTCGACGACGGCCACCTTGCCGTCGGTGAGGGCGGCGACGGTCTCCTTGGCGGAGGAGCCCACCGTGTCGGTGGCGAACGCGACGTCCGCGCCGAGCAGTTCACCGAGGCGCGCGGCGGCCGGCGCGAGCGAGAAGGCCGGGTCCGGGGCGCCCTTGGGGCGGCCCAGGTGCGAGGCCACGATGACGCGGGCACCGGCCTCGGCGAGCTTCTCGATCGTGGGCTGGACGGCGCGGATACGGCCGTCGTCGGTGATGGTGCCCTCGGCGAGCGGGACGTTGAGATCCGCTCGGACGAAGACCCGCTTGCCCTTGACGCCTTCGGCGAGCAGTTCGTCGATCGTCTTCATGTGTTTCTGACTCCTTTGGGCGCCCGTGTCGGGGGCGAAGAACGACTGGCAAGCTACAGGGTCCGGACTGCGCATCGTCGCGCGGCCCGGACCCTGTGCTTCACATCGTGGTGTCAGCCCTGGAAACTCAGAGCTGGCCGCCGACGAAGACCGTCAGGTCCACGAGGCGGTTGGAGTAGCCCCACTCGTTGTCGTACCAGCCGACGACCTTGACCTGCTTGCCCTGGACCATGGTCAGGGAGGAGTCGAAGGTGCAGGACGCCGGCCAGTTCACGATGTCGGAGGAGACGATCGCGTCCTCGGTGTAGTCGAGGATGCCCTTCAGCTGGCCCTCGGAGGCCTTCTGGAAGGCGGCGTTGATCTCGTCCTTGGTGACCTCGCGGTCGAGCTCCAGCACGAGGTCGGTGACCGAGCCGGTCGGGACCGGGACGCGCATGGCGATGCCGTCCAGCTTGCCCTTGAGCTGCGGGAGCACCAGTGCGGTGGCCTTGGCGGCACCGGTGGAGGTCGGGATGATGTTCTCGGCGGCGGCGCGGGCGCGGCGCAGGTCCGAGTGCGGGAAGTCCAGGATGCGCTGGTCGTTCGTGTACGCATGGACCGTCGTCATCATGCCCTTGACGATGCCGAAGTTCTCGTCCAGGACCTTCGCCATCGGCGCCACGCAGTTCGTGGTGCAGGACGCGTTGGAGATGACGTGGTGCTGGGCCGCGTCGTACTTGTCCTGGTTGACGCCCATCACGATCGTGATGTCCTCGTCCTTGGCCGGGGCCGAGATGAGGACCTTCTTCGCGCCGGCCGCAAGGTGCTTGGCGGCGTCGGCCTTCTTCGTGAAGATGCCGGTCGACTCGATGACGATGTCGGCGCCCAGTTCGCCCCAGGGGAGGTTCGCGGGGTCGCGCTCGGCGAACGTCTTGAAGGTGTTGCCGCCGACGGTGATGGTGTCGTCGGTGTGGGACACCTCGGCCTTGAGACGGCCCAGAATGGTGTCGTACTTGAGAAGGTGCACCAGGGTGGCGTTGTCCGTCAGGTCGTTGACACCGACGATCTCGATGTCCGCTCCCTGCTCCAGGAGGGCCCGGAAGTAGTTACGGCCAATGCGGCCAAAACCGTTGATGCCTACGCGGATCGTCACGAACCGATCTCCTCGTTGGTGCGCCGGTGAGAGCGCCGGCGAGCTGAAATGGGATGTCCCCGACCGCTTACGACCCTACCTCTCCGTGAGCTTTTGGGTGACATCGGTCGAGGCCTGACACTCCCCCCACTTCGCGGGGGTATCCCCTCCGGGGCCCGCTCCGGACGCTCCGGCGCGGGCCCCGGGGACCTTGGTCCCGGTCACTCTGGGTGAGCGCCGAGGGTGGCGCTGATCAGCGGTGGAGCGAGCGGAGCGCCTTACCGACGAGTAGGGCGCGGTCCGCCGCCGCGGGCAGGTGTTCCAGGCCGAAGCCCAGAAGTACGGTGTCACGCGTGGTCACCGAGGCATAGGAGCGGAAGAGCTCTCCCGTACGGGACCAGTCCCCCGCGACGTCGGGGCTCCCGGCGGGCGGGCCCTGGGCCGCCCAGGCGCCGAGGGAGGTCTCGAACCCCTCGGCCGCCTGCTCCCCGCCGCCGGTCGACAGGCGCACCTCGTCGGCGAAGACGCCGCGTCCGCCGGAGCCCGGGTCGGTGATGTAGGACAGCGAGAGCTCGACGGACCGGCCCGCGTAGGCGCTCAGGTCGAAGGAGACCTGCTTCCAGCCGCCGGAGGACCCGGTGAAGGTGTTCCACCGGCCGCTGGTGCCCTGCGGGGTGCAGCCGCGGCCGTCCAGCGTGAGGTAGTGGCGCAGGAACGGGTGGCCGTTGATGAAGAATCCGGCCGCGCACTCCTCGGGGACGGCCGGGCTGCTCAGGCCGCCCGCCTCCGGCAGCATGGTCCAGTCGTCGCCTCCGGCGCTGCGGGCCTCCAGCGCGGCGTGGTCGTAGCCCCCCTCGGTGTTCCAGTTGAGGGCGAGCTTCAACTGCGGCCTGTCGGCTGCGGTGACGCCGGTCAGGTCGATGGTGCGGACGAGCCGCTTCCAGTCGTTGTCGGTGTGCAGCGCCGAAGCCATCCCGGTGCCCGCGTAGGGGGCGTACGGATTCGTGATCCCGGTGTACCGGCCCGCCTGCGCGCTCTTGAACCGGGGGAACTGCGCGGGTGCCAGGGTGTCGGAGGTCACCGTGTAGGCGCCGGGGGCGTTGAGCGGGTTGTCCGCGGCGTCGCCGAGGCCGCCGCCGGTGTCCCGCAGGGCGCCGGCGCCTGCGAAGCCGGTGGCGCCGGGGGTGCTGGTGCGGCCGTAGGCCCCGAGCCAGTACTGGCTGAAGTCGTTGGTCACGGCGCGGCCGACCTGGGCGTTGCCCCCGGCCAGCTCGCCGGCCTCGATCAGCCTGCCGCCTTCGTTGAGGAAGTCGCGCACCGCCAACTGCGTGTCCCCGCCCGGTGACGTGGCCCCGGTGTAGTGCACGGCCGTACCGAAGTGGGAGAGGACCCCGAGGTGGTGCGGGACACCCTGGACGGCCACGTCCCAGACCGCCGCGGACCGGCCGTTGGCACGGAGCGCGTCGACGTACTTCCCTGCGTGCCGGGCGGCGGCCCCCTCTTCCGCGATCACCAGGACGTCCGCGCGAGGCCGCTCGGCCACCGTGTACGTGAAGTGCTCGCTGGAGACCCGCCTGCCGGAGCGGTCGCGGCCGGTGAACCAGACCTCGACCCGGTCGCCGGGCCTGGCCCCCTCGACCTCTGCCCGGTACTCGTCGAACCAGTTGTTGTCCTCGCCGCCGTAGACCTCTCCGCCCTTCCATGCCTTGAGGTCCTCGCCGCGGGTGCGGCCGCCGTTGATCCGGTAGTTGAGCTCCTTGTCCTTGAGCGCCCTGCGGGCCGTGACCGCGACCTCCTGGTCCTGCCCGCGGGCCGCATAGGAGGTGGTGAAGGAGTCCGGGGTGAAGTCGGGCGCGCTCAGGCCCACGGAGGACACCGGGCGGTCCGGGTGCGCGGCGCTCTCGCCGACCGCGAGGGCGAAGGGCACGTTCTTGGCGAACTCCTCCTGGATGAGCTTCTCGTCGTCCGGGAAGTTGAAGCCGGAGGCGCAGTCCTCGGGCTCCCACCGGTCGTTCGGGTCGCTCGCCGAGGCGGTCTGGCAGGTGGTCATCTCCGGGGTGAACATCATGACGCCGTTGACGTTGGCGCCGTGGCCGTCGGCCTCGCCGTTGGTCGTGTAGAGCTCCGAGGACACCTGCGGGTAGTAGCCGGGGACCGCAGGGTTCTCGGGGGTCCCGGCGAGGGCCTTGTAGGCCACGTCGTCGGGCGTGGGGGTGGCCACCTGCCAGCCCACGCCGTAGAGGATCAGCTCGGCGGCGGAGTGGTAGTTGACGGCGTAGTCGAAGCCGATGCGCTTCTCGAAGGCGTCGAGGGCCACGGTCTCGGGCTCGGAAGACGCCTTGGGGCCGCGGTAGGTCTCGCCGGCCCGGTCGGGCGAGGAGCCCTCGTTGTCGTAGCCCCACTTGTAGGCGAAGTTGCGGTTGAGGTCGACCCCGTCGCCGGTGGTGATCTTTCCGTCGCCGTTGTTGTCGCGCAGGTTCTTGCGCCACAGCCGCCGGCCGTCGGCGGCGTGCGTGTAGTCGTAGCCGTCGGGGTTGGCGCTGAGCAGGAACCACAGCTCGGTGGAGTCCACCAGCTTCGTGATCCGCCGGTCCTTGCCGTAGTTGTCGAGGGTGTGGTGCATCAGCCGCCGGGTCATCTCGGGGGTGATCCACTCGCGGGCGTGCTGGTTGGACATGTACAGCACGGAGGGCTTCGAGCCGTCCCTGGTCCTCTTCGCGTTCCTGCTGACCTTGAGGGCGAGAATGTCCTTGCCCTGGACGGTTTTGCCGATGGAGACGACCTTGGTGAGCGCCGGGTTCTCCCGGGCCGTGCGCAGGATCTCCTCCTGGAGGCCGCCCCTGCCACTGTACGGGCGGAACACGCCGTCGCCGGCCGTCCCGGCCCGGGCCCGGGCCCGGGCCGGCAGCTTGCGCTCGGCGAGCACGATCCCCTGGGCGGCCAGCTCGCCGGCCTGGGCTCCGGTGAGGAAGAGCTCGACCCGGGAGGTCCCGGATTCAGGGGCGCGTTCGGTGAGCTCGTGGGCGTCCTGGCCTGCGGCGAGGACCAGCGGCACCTGTTCCCTGGTGATCTCGGCGTCGTAGACCCGCACCTCCTCGGCGCCGGATGCGTCGGCGGCGGACGCGGCGGCGCCGCCGGGCTGGGCCTGGGCCGCCGCGGGCAACGCGGCGAGTGTGGTTCCGATGGCGAGTGCGCTTGCGGCGAGGACGACTCTCGCGCGGTGACTCATGTGCCCCCCTGGGCGTCGGCTGCCACGAAAGGTTCGGACGCCAGACTCAAGACCGCCCATGCTCATGTCAATGGGGCATACCGCGAAGGGCCCGCACGAGTGATCGCGCGAGCCCCTTCCGCAGCAGCGGGCGTCCCGCCCGGCGGGGTCTATCCGGCCATGTTGTCGGCCATCTCCTCGCTGAGGTCGAGGTTCGACTCGGTGCCCGGGATGCCCAGGTCCTGGGCCCGCTTGTCGGCCATCGCCAGCAGGCGCCGGATCCTGCCGGCGACCGCGTCCTTGGTCAGCGGCGGGTCGGCGAGCGCGCCGAGCTCCTCCAGGGAGGCCTGCTTGTGCTCCATGCGCAGCCGGCCGGCCGCGGCGAGGTGCTCGGGGACCTCCTCGCCGAGGATCTCCAGCGCGCGCTGCACGCGGGCTCCGGCGGCCACGGCGGCCCGCGCCGAGCGGCGCAGGTTGGCGTCGTCGAAGTTGGCGAGGCGGTTGGCGGTGGCCCGCACCTCGCGGCGCATCCGCCGCTCCTCCCAGGCCAGCACCGACTCGTGCGCGCCGAGGCGGGTCAGCAGCGCGCCGATGGCGTCGCCGTCGCGCACGACGACCCGGTCCACTCCGCGCACCTCGCGTGCCTTCGCGGCGATGGAGAGCCTGCGGGCGGCGCCCACCAGGGCCAGGGCGGCCTCCGGGCCGGGGCAGGTGACCTCCAGGGAGGAGGACCGGCCCGGCTCGGTGAGCGAGCCGTGGGCCAGGAAGGCGCCGCGCCACGCCGCCTCGGCGTCACAGGTGGCCCCGGAGACCACCTGCGGGGGAAGACCCCGGATGGGGCGCCCGCGGCCGTCCACGAGTCCCGTCTGGCGCGCCAGCTGGTCACCGCCGGCCACGACGCGGACCACGTAGCGGCTGCCGCGGCGCAATCCGCCGGGCGCCATCACCACGAGGTCCGAGGAATGGCCGAAGATCTCCAGGATGTCCTTGCGCAGGCGTCGGGCGGCGATCCCGGTGTCCAGCTCCGCCTCGATGACGATGCGGCCGCTCACCAGGTGCAGCCCGCCCGCGAACCGAAGGATCGCCGAGACCTCCGCCTTCCTGCAGCAGGTCCGGGTGACGGGCAGGCGGGAGATCTCGTCCTTCACCGCAGGCGTCATCGCCATGGGCCGATCCTTCCATGCATCCGAAAAATACGGTCGTACGCGGCGGCCAGCAGTTCCGGGTCGTGCTTCGGCGAGCCGTCCTGCCTGGCCACGGGCGCCAGCTCGACCGCCGCACCGAACCGTTTCGCGGCATCGGAAAGGGACTCGCGGTCGGGCACGGCGGCCTCGTCGGCCAGCACCACGTCCAGGGCGAGTTTAGGGGCGTGTCGGGCCAAAACCTCCAAATGACGCTGCGGAGAGAAGCCCTCTGTTTCGCCGGGCTGCGGTGCGAGGTTCAGCGACAGGACCCGCCGGGCCTTGGTCTCGACGAGCGCGTCCAGCAGTTCCGGCACCAGCAGGTGCGGGATCACGGAGGAGAACCACGAGCCCGGGCCCAGCACGACCCAGTCGGCGTCCAGCACCGCCGCCACGGCCTCCGGCACGGCCGGCGGGGCGCTCGGCACGACCTGCACGGAGAGCACCTCGCCCGGGGTCAGGGCCACGGTGGCCTGCCCGCGGACGGTGTCGACGTCCTCGGGCCGGGCCGGATCGTGTCCCCTGACCAGCGCCTGGAGCTCCAGCGGCACCGCCGACATCGGCAGCACCCGGCCCTGCGCGCCCAGCAGCCGGCCCACCAGGTCGAGGGCCTGGACGGGGTCGCCGAGCTGTTCCCACAGGGCGACGATCAGCAGATTGCCGACGGCGTGCCCGTGCAGGTCGCCCTCGGACTGGAAGCGGTGCTGGATGACCCGGGACCAGGTCTGGCCCCAGTCGTCGTCCCCGCACAGCGCCGCCAGCGCCTTGCGCAGGTCGCCGGGGGGCAGCACGCCGAGCTCCTCCCGGAGCCGTCCGCTGGAGCCGCCGTCGTCGGCGACGGTGACCACGGCGGTGAGGTCACCGGTGATCCGGCGCAGGGCGGCGAGGGAGGCCGACAGGCCCTGGCCGCCACCGAGCGCGACCACTTTGGGCGTGGCGCCCCTCCGGCGGCCGGAGCGGCCCGTGCCGTCCTCTCCCCGTCCCGGGGTGAGGCGGCGCAGGCGGCTCAGCCGCGGGGTCCGTGCGGTCACTCGCGCCCCATGTCCCTGTGGACGACGACGGTCTCGACCCCTTCGGAGGCGAGGCGGGCGGCGAGCTTCTCGGACATGGCCACGCTGCGGTGCTTGCCGCCGGTGCACCCGACCGCGATGGTCACGTACCGCTTGCCCTCGCGGCGGTAGCCGGTGGCGATGAGCTGGAGCAGCTCGGTGTAGCGGTCGAGGAACTCCTTGGCGCCGGGCTGGCCGAAGACGTACCCCGACACCTCCTCGTTGAGCCCGGTGAAGGGGCGCAGCTCCGGGACCCAGTGCGGGTTGGGGATGAAGCGGCAGTCGACGACGAGGTCGGCGTCGACGGGAAGGCCGTACTTGTAGCCGAAGGACATGACGGTGGCCCGCAGCTCGGGCTCCTCGTCCCCGGCGAACTGGGCGTCCATCTTGGCGCGCAGCTCGTGCACGTTCAGGCTGGAGGTGTCGATCACCAGGTCGGCGTCGCCGCGCAGCTCGCGCAGCAGGTCGCGCTCGGCGGCGATGCCGTCGGTGATGCGGCCGTCGCCCTGGAGCGGGTGCGGGCGGCGGACCGACTCGAAGCGGCGGACCAGCGCGTCGTCGGAGGACTCCAGGAAGACGATGCGGCGGGTGACGCCCTTGCTGTCGAGGTCGGCGAGGGACTCGCGGAGGGCGTCGAAGAACTGGCGGCCGCGGACGTCGACGACGACCGCGATGCGGGCCACGTTGCCCTGGGAGCGGGCGCCGAGCTCCACCATGGTGGGGATCAGCGCCGGTGGGAGGTTGTCGACGACGAACCAGCCGAGGTCCTCCAGACACTTGGCGGCCGTGCTGCGGCCGGCCCCGGACATGCCGGAGATGATCACCAGCTCGGGGATGGCCGCCTCGGCGGTCTCGCCGGGCTCCATGGTCGTGCCCGTACTCACCTGTGCTCCGTCTCGGTCGTGCGTGGTCTCGTGCTCGGTCATTGCTCGGTCCCCCGTTCGGACGATGCTCCCGCTGGCGCGGGGTTCTCATCCTCAATGATCTCTCCTGTGGCCGTGTTGACCGCAGGACCGGCGGGGGCCGCCCCGGCGAGGGCCGCGGCCACCGTCTCGGCCGTCTTCCGTCCTATGCCCGGGACCTCGCAGATCTGGTCGATTGTCGCCTGTCTCAGCTTCTTCACCGAACCGAAGTGCTTCACCAGAGCCTGCTTGCGGGTCTCACCCAGCCCCGGCACCTCATCCAGGGGACCCGACTTCAGGCGCTTGCCGCGCTTGCTGCGCTGGTACTGGATGGCGAAGCGGTGGGCTTCGTCACGTACCCGCTGGAGCAGGTAGAGGCCCTCGCTGGTGCGCGGCAGGACGACGGGGTCGTCCTCGCCGGGCAGCCAGACCTCCTCCAGCCGCTTGGCGAGGCCGCACACGGCGACGTCGTCGATGCCGAGCTCGTCCAGGGCGCGCCGGGCCGCGGCGACCTGCGGCTGCCCGCCGTCGACCACGACCAGCTGGGGCGGGTAGGCGAAGCGCTTGGGCCTGCCGTCGTCCTCGGGCGGCACGTCCTCGCCGTCCTGGGGGTCCCACTCCCCCGTCTTCGACTTCTCCAGGAGGTAGCGGCGGAAGCGCCGCGAGACCACCTCGTGCATGGACCGGACGTCGTCCTGGCCCTCGAAGGACTTGACCTGGAAGCGCCGGTACTCGCTCTTGCGGGCCAGGCCGTCCTCGAAGACGACCATGGACGCGACGACGTCGTCCCCCTGCAGGTGGGAGATGTCGAAGCACTCGATGCGCAGTGGTGCGCCGTCCAGCCCCAGAGCTTCGGCGATCTCCTCCAGCGCCCGGGAGCGGGTGGTGAGGTCGCTGGCGCGCTTGGTCTTGTGCAGGGCGAGGGACTGCTGCGCGTTGCGGTGGACGGTCTCCATGAGGGCCTTCTTGTCGCCGCGCTGCGGTATCCGCAGGCTGACCTGGGACCCCCGCCGCCCGGCGAGCCACTGGGCCAGCGCGGATGTGTCCTCGGGGAGCGCGGGGACCAGCACCTCCTTCGGGACGGACTCGCCCTTCTCCTCGCCGTAGAGCTGCTGGAGCGCGTGCTCGACCAGTCCGGCGGTGTCGACGGCCTCGACCTTGTCGGTGACCCAGCCGCGCTGGCCGCGGACGCGGCCGCCGCGGACGTGGAAGATCTGCACGGCGGCTTCGAGCTCGTCCTCGGCGACGGCGATCAGGTCGGCGTCGGTGGCGTCGGCGAGCACCACGGCGTTCTTCTCCATGGCCCGGCGCAGCGCCCCTATGTCGTCGCGCAGCCGGGCGGCCTTCTCGTACTCCATGTCCTCGGCCGCGATGCGCATCTCCTTCTCCAGCCGGGAGAGGTAGGCGCCGGTGCGGCCGGCCATGAAGTCGCAGAAGTCCTCGGCCAGTTCGCGGTGCTCCTCGGGGGTGACGCGGCCGACGCAGGGCGCGGAGCACTTGCCGATGTAGCCGAGGAGGCAGGGCCGGCCGATCTGGGCGGAGCGCTTGAACACTCCGGCGGAGCAGGTCCGTACCGGGAAGACCCGCAGCATCAGGTCGACGGTCTCGCGGATCGCCCAGGCGTGGGCGTACGGGCCGAAGTAGCGCACGCCCTTCCTCTTGGGTCCCCGCATGACCTGGACCCGGGGGTACTCCTCGTTCAGGGTGACGGCGAGCGAGGGGTAGCTCTTGTCGTCCCGGTACTTGACGTTGAACCGGGGGTCGTACTCCTTGATCCAGGAGTACTCCAGCTGGAGCGCCTCGACCTCGGTGGAGACCACGGTCCACTCCACGGAGGCGGCCGTGGTCACCATGGTGGCGGTACGGGGGTGCAGGCCGGCGACGTCCTGGAAGTAGTTGGCCAGGCGCTGGCGCAGGCTCTTGGCCTTCCCGACGTAGATCACCCGGCGGTGCTCGTCGCGGAATCGGTAGACCCCCGGGGAGTCGGGGATCTGCCCCGGCTGGGGGCGGTAGCTGGAAGGGTCGGCCATGCCGACCACCCTACTGGCGCGCGCCGACAACGAACCGCAGCAGTTCGGGCCGGTCCGCGGATCCGCGGGGTCCGCGGACCGGGGCTCGCGCGGCCCGGGGGGCCTGGCCCGGGCCGAGCCGGGCCGCAGGTCGAGACGGCGTCCGAGCGTCCGGCCGCGGCGCCGCGGCCGGACGGGGAGGCCCGGCCC
>NZ_JBHYMC010000098.1:0-15780 GCF_042742535.1 Streptomyces sp. NPDC058880 | reverse complement strand
GCAGCGGATGCTCGACGACGGTTCCCGAATCGCGGTCCACCCAGCCACCCACGGCGACCCCCACCCCGAGGGCCCGGCAGCCGGGGGCCTCCCCCAGCAGCGCGCCGAGCCCGTCTCCGGGCCCCGCCGCTCATCTGGCCTGTCCGACGGGGTCGGCCGGGCCGACCGGATCGGCTGCCGGGCCGGTGGGGGCGGCGCCGCCCCCACCCCCGCCGCCGGAGCCGGTGGTGGGGGCGGTGCCCGTGCCGGGCGCCGGGTCGAGCCCGGCGACGGCCCGCTCCGCGGCCGTGAGCGGCGGAGCCTTCAGGGCGCCCCGGTCGGAGGCGCGCATCACGTGCCAGACCACGGAGGGGCGGAGCCAGTGGGTGGGCTCGATGCTCATGGTGAGGACGTTGAGCAGGGCGGCGGTGAGGGCCTCGTCGGTGGTGGCTCCCGTCATCAGGCGGTTGACGTAGCCGTTGAGCACGTTGGTGCCGGCGCGCGGCTTCATCCCGGTGGCACCCGGATAGAGGATGTCCTGCGAGGTGGCGAGCTCCCAGGCGGTGGCGACCTGGGGTGCGATCGCGCGCTGGGCCTCACGGCCGATCCCGGGATGGGCCAGCCCCTTGGCCCGCAGCAGGGCGCGTACGGCGAGCAGCCCCTGGGCGGCGACCGTCATGCCCTGCCCGTACAGGGGATTGAAGGTGGCGACGGAGTCACCGACGGCGAAGAACCCGTCGGGCAGCTCGGCCTTCTCGAAGTAGATCCGCCGGTTGGCGGTGCCCTGGGTGACGGCGACGTCCGTGAGGGGGGTGCGGTGCTCCAGGAGCTCACCGACGATCGGGTCGCGGACGGACCGGGCGAACGGGATGAAAGCGTCGGGGTCGCCCGTCGGCTGGCCGCCGCGGGTGCCGGACAGGGTCGCCTGCCACTGGCCGTTCTCGATGGGCACGATCGTGGCGGTCTGCCCGGGCACGGGCACCCGCGGGTCGGACTGCACGTTGACGATGGGGAAGCCCATCTCGTGCGCACCGGCGGGGGCCTCGAAGATCCGGGTCGCGTAGACCAGTCCGGAGTCGACCTCGGCCTGCCGGATGCCGCTCACCCCGAGTGCCTGGAGCCAGGTGCGGGCCCGCGATCCGCGGCCGCTGGCGTCGACCACGAGGTCGGCCGTCACCAGCAGGTCCGCCTCCTCGGGGGTGTCGACCCGGACGCCGGTGACCCGGGCCGCGTTGCCCTCCAGGCCGCGGACCCGGCTCCGCTGGAGGGTGGACACCCCGGGGAGGCCGGTCACCCGGGCGCGGACCACGGAGTCGAGCAGGTCGCGGCTGCAGGAGATGTTGAACTGCTTCTCCCCGCAGCGCGGTATCCATCCCTGGGCGGTCTTGGTGACCAGGTCGGTGGGCAGGCTGCGGCGGATGGCGCCGGCCTTGGTCCAGTCGTCGGTGATGCCGGGCAGGATCCGCTCGATGGCCCGGGCGCCGCCGGACCACAGCAGGTGGGTGTGGCGGGCCTGCGGGAGCCCGCGGCGCGGCGCCGGCCCTTCGGGCAGCGGGTCGGCGTCGATGACGGTGACCGCGGCGTGCTCGGCGAGGACAGCGGCCGCGAGGAGGCCGGCCAGGCTGCCGCCGATGACGACGGCGTGGCGGGGCGGTGAGGACAGGTTCATCGTGGCGTGCTCTCTGTCAGGGCCGTGCTGAGGGCATCGGCGTGAGGGATGCGGCGACTGGCTGGTGCTGGTCACGGCGTGGCACGGGGCTTCCCCAGCCGAGTGCGGACGTGACGCGTCCGGTCGCATCGGGGAACTGTCGCTCCCGGGGCGACGGCGGGCAGAGGCACGGGGCGCCGCCGAGGCACCGGCCGAAGCCCTCGGCCCGGATGTCCGCCGGATCCCCCTGAGCAGCGCGGGAAGCGCCCGGCGCCCCGGCGGGCTTCCCGGCATCGGCCGGGGCCGCCGGAGGTGCGCCGTCCAGCCGTTCGGAGTCCGGTGCGCGCGCGGCCCGTGTGGTCCTCATGGCGCTTCTCCCCCGGCGGTGTCCGTGGTCGGCGTCCCGCCCGTCGTCCCCGGAGTTCCGAGCTGCCCCTCGCGTGCGAGGAGGTCGTCCAGGTGGTCGGCGAGCGACTTCCAACCCTGGGGCGACAGCCGGCCGGCCCGCGCGACGATGCTGCGCACGTCGTGGGCGCGCAGCACGGCCAGCATCGGGTTCTCCCGTTCCCGTTCCACGCACTCCAGTTCGCCTTCGATCAGCCTGAGGGCCGTGGCGAGGGCCTCGGTGTCGTCGGCGAGCAGGAACCCGCCGTCGACGCCGTAGAAGCGCTGGATCCCGGCCGCCGCGGCGAGGTTCGGCAGGCCCTCGCCCTGGGCGAGACGGGTCAGCGACTGCCCCGACGCGTCGAAGGACCTGGCGATGGCCGTCAGTGAGTGGGGCTGGCCGTCCTCCCGGGGCCGGGTGCGCCGCAGGTGTTCGAACCGCTGGTGGACCTGCTCCTTCAGGGGGAGCCGGGGCGGTCTGCCGTCGAGGGTCTGCCGGATGGCCCGGGGCGTGATGCCGGTCAGGTACGAGAGGTGTTCGAGATCGTCGCCGCCGTCCGAGACGGTCCCGGCGGACAGGGCGAGAGCCCGCTCCACCGCGCTCTTGCAGTCGGCCAGCAGGTAGCCGGCGTAGACGCCGAAGAACCGCTGCACGCCCGCCGCATGCCCCATCCGCAACAGCCCGGTCCCCGCGTTGAGCGGTCCGAGAGAGGCTCCGGGGGCGCCGAAGTCGTGGGCGATGGCGGCGAGCGGCCATTCTCGGCCGTGCTTGTCGAGGCGGGTGGCGCGCAGCAGCCGGAAGCGCTGGTGCACGCGCTGCTCCAGCGGCACTTCGGGGGCCGTACCCGCCATCACGCCCGGAACGCGCCGGACGTCGACGCCGGAGAGGTGGCTCAGCCGTCCTGTCGCCAGCACGTCGCCGGGATCCCGGCCGCACCGCTCGGCGAGCGCCGCGACACGCCGCCGGATCGCGTCGAGGTCGGGTCGTGCGGTGGCTCGCACCGGCGGATTCTCCATATGTCGACAAGGCGTTCGAGTGGATCGGGCTGCGTGAAGCCTAGCCCCCCGCCTCGGGCCGAAGGACGGGAACCCCAATGTTTCCTGCCGCCCGCCTCAAAAACCGTTGGCATGACCTCACAGGTAATCGACCGCCTTCGGGGGTCGCGGCACAGTGGGCGCATCGGGTCCCGGGGCCGCGCACTCGGTCTCGGGATCCGGCGCACCCACCCGGCCGTTCGACCTCGACGGAGGCTGAATCCCCATGTCCACGACCCTGCTCGCCGGCTTCGCCCGTACTTCCGTGCCGCAGCTCGCGCTGCGTCGCTTCCTCGCTCTCGACGCCGTCGTCACCACCGCCAACGGCCTCGCCTACGCCGCCTTCAGCACGCCGCTGGGACGGCTGCTCGGGGTTGGGCAGGAGCTGCTCCTGGTCCTCGGCCTCGTGCTCGTGCTGTACGGCGCCGCGGTCGGATGGCTGGCGTCGCGCAGGCGGCCCCCGGCGCCCGCCGTGAAGGCCGTCGTCGAGGCCAACTACGCCTGGGCCGCACTGAGTCTGCTGGCCCTCGTGTGGTGGTCCTCGCCGACCGTCGCCGGGACCGTCTGGATCCCGGTGCAGGCCCTGACCGTCGCCGGCTTCGCCGTGCTCCAGCAGCTCGCCCTGCGCTCAGTCGCCGAGTGAGCGCAGGTACTTCACTGTCGCCGGGTCGGCCGGGAGCATCGTCTCGATGGCGAGCTCGGCGACGGTCACGTCCATCGGCGTGTTGAAGGTCGCGATGGACGACACGAAGGACAGCAGGTGGCCGTCGTGCTCGATGACCAATGGGAGCGCGATGGGCGCAACCGGCGCCTCCGGTTCGCCGTCGCCGGGGTGTTCGACCACCGGATAGGAGCGGACCTCCTCGTACAGCGCGCGCAACGGCTCGGAGCGGACGAGTGCGATCTGGCGCTCCATTTGGGCGAGCAGGTGCCCGCGCCACTGCCTGAGGTTGCGGATCCGCGGGGCCAGTCCCTCGGGGTGCAGGGTGATCCGCATCGCGTTCAGCGGCGGCGTCAGCAGGTGGTCCGGCAGACCGTCCAGCAGCATCATGATGCCCCGGTTGGCGGCGACGACCTCGTACGTGGCGTTCACGACCAGCGCCGGACAGGGCTCGTATCCGGTGAGCAGCCGCTCGATGCCCTCGCGCAGGGTTTCCATCGACGGGTCGTCCAGCGCGGTCTGCGCGAAGCGCGGGGCGTACCCCGCGGCGAGCAGCAGGGAGTTGCGCTCACGCATCGGGACGTCGAGGTGGTCGGCGAGTCGCAGCACCATCTCCTCGCTCGGCCGGGAGCGGCCCGTCTCGATGAAGCTGATGTGCCGGGACGAGGAGTCGGCGCGCCCCGCCAGCTCCAGCTGGCTGAGGCCGCGCCGCACCCGCCAGGTGCGCAGCAGGGCGCCGACCGAGGACGTCGAGGTGGTCATGGCCCCGACGGTAGCCGAGCCCGCAGGGCCGTGGGCCCCGGCGCGATCAGCCGACATCGAAGACGTTGCGCAGGCCGAGGCGGTGGCGCCACAGGTCGTGCCGTTTGGCGGACTCCAGCTCCGGCGCCCGGTACAGCGGCCGGACGGTGCACCGCCGCGCGGTCGAACCGTCCCGGTCCAGCAGGCTGTTGACGGCCGCGCGGGCGGAGGCATTGGCGCCCTCCATCGTCGCGAGGTCGATGTCGACCGCGACGTAGTCCCCACTGAGGAAGAAGTTCGGTACCCGGGTACCCGCGCTCGGCCGGTTGCCGAGGGTGCCGACCGGGTGGATCAGCAGTTCGTCCTCGTTGGTGGGGTTCGGGGTGCCGAGCCCGTCCACGCCGGGATCCAGGAACCACGAGTGCAGCTTCGCGTCGGACAGCGGGCTCCTGCCGGTGTCGCCCAGGGAGGCCTTCAGCTGTGCCCACACCTCGCGGGCCACCTCCTCGCGGGTGCACTGCTTGGCCGTCTTCCCGTACAGGATCCCCGGCTTGTCCCAGTCCGAGATGTCCACCGACAGGCAGTCGACCGCCGTCCCGTCGCCGTAGTCGGCGGGGAAGTCCCGCGACGGCCAGTGCTCCGCCTGCTGGATCGCCGTCAGCGACCACGGGGAATCGATGCAGTTGAGGTGGCCGTGTACCAGCGGCGCCCGCTCCGTGAGGTAGAACTGGATGCCGGTCATCCAATCGGTCCGGAGCTTGTCGCAGCGCCCCAGCATCGGATCGGCGGCCCGCAACGCCGTGCTCCAGGTGCGCCGCGCGTGCTCGACGGGCAGTGCGCTCACGTAGTGGTCGGCGGTCACGACACGCCGCACGCCGTCCGGGCCCTCGACCGCGACCCCGCTCACCCGGCCGTTGTCGCACCTCACTTCCCGCACCGTCCATCCGATCCTGAACTCCACGCCGAGGGAGCGCAGATGGGCCTCCCACGGGTCGATCCACGCCTCGTTCGTCGGCAGGTTGAGGATCCGGTCGGGCGGGCCGTCCGCCCCGCGGCCCAGCAGGTTGAAGACGAACGCCTCGCCGAGAGTGCCGACGGTGCGGGTGGAGGCATCCTCCGCCTTGGTCGCCACGATGTTGCGGGTGACGCCCACCGCCAGGATGCGCTGGTACTCGTACGACATCCGTGCCGCCCGGGTGAACTCCCACCACGGGGTGTTCTCCCAGACCTCGGTGCGCCGCTCGTCGCAGCTGGTGAGGAAGACCAGCACCCGGTCGACGAAGTACGCCGTCTCGTGCGGCGGCAGCCGGACCGCGGTCTGCACGAGGCCGGAGAGGGCGCGCCGCACCTCCTGCGGCGTGAGGGCGGCGGGGGAGTGGCCCGGCCAGGGGATGGGGCCGCGTAGGTCCTCGCGCCCCCCGGAGCGGGCGAACATCATCTCCGGCGGGGCCACCAGGTTGTCCCAGACGCCGTTCGCGTTGCCGGGGAAGGGGATGCGGCGCATGGTGTCGGGCAGGTTGTGGTAGATGCCCGGGATGAAGCGGAAGCCGTGTTCCGCGGGCAGCGGCCTGCGTCCCCCGCGGGCGCTGCCCGGCACGTGCATGCTGCGGGCCTTGCCGCCGAGCGCCCGGCGCTCGTAGACGGTGACGGCGTAACCGCGCTCGGCGAGCTCGTGCGCCGCGGTCAGGCCCGCCACCCCGCCGCCGAGGACGGCCACCTGCCGGCCGCCCGGCAAGGGCGCCGCCGCCGGGGCGGCCACCGGAGCCGCCGCGGCCGGCACGGCCTGGGCCGACAGGGCCGCGCCGGCCGCGCCCGCGATGAACCTGCGCCTGGAACTCCCGGTGCCGACCATGTCGCACGCCCCTTCGTTACCGCCGGTAACATTCGCGTCCGGCGCAGGATCTTAGGCGGCGCACGTCAGGGGTGGAAGGCGCAGAAGTACCCGAGCGCACTATGGCGCGAAAGGTTCGATCCGGGGTGCACTGTGGGAACCTTGACTACACGTCATGGAAAAAGGAGCCGGGTGCATGCCGAGTGAACCGCTGTCGCAGAAGGAGATCGAGGACCGGCTGAGGGAACTCCCCGGCTGGGCCTTCGAGAACGACCGGATCATCCGAACCTACCGACTGGGCACGCACTTCGCGGCGAGCGCCTTGGTCGCCCACATCGCCTCCGTGCAGGAGGAGTTGAACCACCACTCCGACCTGACGCTCGGATACAACACCGTGCGGCTCTCCGTGAACAGCCACGACGCCGGAGGCGTGGTGACCGAGACCGACTTCGCCCTCGCCGAGCGCGTCGAGTCCCTCGCCCCGGCCCACGGCGCGAGCTGATGACCACGCGCACGCCAGCTGCGAAACCCCTGCTCGACTACGACGCCGAGGCCGAGTTCTACGACGCCTCCCGCGGCGGCACCCCCCGAGCGGCGGCTGCCGCGGCGGCCGTCCTCAGTCTGCTCCCGGCCGACGCGGGCACCCTCCTCGACCTCGGCTGTGGCACGGGCATCGTCACCACCCGCCTCACGCGCCCCGGACTGCGCGTCCTGGGCGCTGACGCCTCCCGCGGCATGGCCGCCGCCGCGCTGCGCCGCGGTGTCCCCGTGGCCCTCGCCGACGCCGTCCGGCTTCCCGTGCGCTCGGGCGCGCTGGACGCGGTGAGCGCCGTGTGGCTGCTGCACCTGCTGCGGGAACCCGGGCTGGTGCCCGCGGTGATCGCCGAGGCGGCCAGGGTGCTGCGGCCCGGTGGGGTCCTCGTCGCCACCGTGGACAAGGACTCCGCCCACGACGTCGGCAGCGACATCGACGCCGTGTTCGCCGCACACCTGACCCCGACCCCCTCGGACGCCTCCGGCGAGGTCGAGGCCCACGCGGCCCGTGCGGGGCTGCGCCCCGGCGGTGAGGCCCGCTTCACCGGCCACGGCCAGGGCCGCACCCCGCGCGGCTCCGCGCAGGCCCTGCTCGCGGGGCGGTACGCGTCACGCATCGTGCCGCGCGGCATCACCGCCGCGGAGCTGGCGGCCCGGCTGGAGCTGCTGCCCGACCAGGACACCCCGCGCCCGGAGCCGACGTACCGCCTGCGGAGCTTCGTACGGATCTGACGGCCCGGCCGGGCCGTCGCTCACGCCGGCTCCAGCCGCCACCACTGTGAGGGGGAGTCGGTGTCCTCGCCCTGCCGGACCCGGCCCTCGGCGTCCGCCTCCAGCGGCAGGCCGCTGATGCAGGCGATCAAGGACACCACCCCGGGGGCGTCCAGGTGCTCCTCGACGATCCACTCCTGCGCGCCGAAGGCATTGGCCCGCCACACCTGCACGCGGGCGCCGCTCTCCGTCGACGCGTTCGCCACGTCCAGGCGCCGTTCGTTGTCCGCGCTCACCACGTGGAAGATCCCGCCGCCGCTGTGCACGGGCGCGATCAGCCACCGGCGGGCGGCCGCCGGAGCGGGCGGCCCGTCCGGGCCGACCCGCACCCGTGAGGCGCCCTCCAGTTGGAGCACCAGTCCGCTGTCCGCGTTGCGGATCCGATAGGTCCCCTCGGGAAGGTTCACCAGGGCGCCCTCACACGTCGAATTCGGCCGGGTCCGGGCCGATCCGGCGGCCCGCCGCGCCCGCCCCCAGGGCGTCCAGCGCGGCCATCTCGGCCGCGTCCAGCTCGAAGCCGAAGACGTCCAGGTTCTCCCGGATGCGGGCGGGGGTCACGGACTTCGGGATCACGACGTTCCCGTGCTGAAGGTGCCAGCGCAGCACCACCTGCGCGGCGCTGCGGCCGTGCGCCTCGGCGATCGCGGTGACGGCCGGCAGCGCGAGGAGCTCCTTGCCCTGGCCGAGTGGGGACCAGGCCTCGGTGACGATCCCGCGCGCCGCGTGCTCGGCGCGCAGTGCTGCCTGCGGGTGCAGCGGGTGCAGCTCGACCTGGTTGACGGCCGGCACCAGGTCGCTCTCGGCGGCGATCCGGTCCAGGTCCTGCGGGCGGAAGTTCGACACGCCGACCGCAGCGGCCCGGCCGCTCGCGGCGATCTCCTCGAAGGCCTTCCAGATGGCGACGAAGTCGTCGCGCATCGGGCGCGGCCAGTGGATCAGGTACAGGTCGACGTGGTCGAGGCCCAGCCTGGCGAGGGAGTCGTCGAAGGCGCGCAGCACCGCGTCGCGGTCCCACGTCTGCTTCGGGCCGTTCCACAGCTTCGTGGTGACGAACAGTTCCGCGCGAGGCAGCCCGGAAGCGGCGACGGCCCGGCCCGTGCCCTGCTCGTTGCCGTAGACGGCGGCCGTGTCGATGCTGCGGTAGCCGGCCTCCAGTGCGGTCCCCACGGCGCGCTCCGCCTCCGCGTCCGGCACCTGCCAGACACCGAAGCCGAGCTGGGGCATGGAGGTGCCGTTGTTGAGCTTGATGGCCGGGACCTGGTTCACGTCGGGTCGTTCCCTCGCGTCGGCGCGTTGGTGCGCGGTGGTACAGCGTCGTACGAGGGGCGACAACCGGCCCCTCGTACGACGTATTCCCGCCACCAGGGCCATGTCGCTCAGGGCGCCCCGATGTACCCCTCCCGTACCAGCGGGTCCGTCCGTACCCCGGCCGCCGCACCACGGCCGCGCTCCGCTCGGGGCCTGCGGTTCACGTTCGGTAGAGCGCGTCGACCTCCTTCTCGTACGCCTTCTCGATCGCCCGCCGCTTGAGCTTGAGCGAAGGGGTCAACAGCCCCCGCTCCTCGGTGAACTGCTCGGCGAGCACCCTGAAGGTGCGGATCGCCTCCGCCTGCGAGACCAGGGTGTTGGCGGCCACCACCGCCCGGCGCACCTCCGCCGCCAGCTCAGGGTCGCTCACCAGGTCCGCGGCCGGCATCTGCGGTCTGCCGCGCATCGACAGCCAGTGCGCTATCCCCTCCATGTCCAAGGTGAGCAGCGCCGCGATGTACGGCCGGTCGTTGCCGACCAGCACGCACTGCGCCACCAGCGGATGCGAGCGGACCCGTTCCTCCAGTGCCGCCGGAGCGACGCTCTTGCCGTTGGACGTCACCAGGATGTCCTTCTTGCGGCCGGTGATGGTCAGGTAGCCGTCCTCGTCCAGCCGTCCCAGGTCCCCGGTCGCCAGCCAGCCGCCCCGCAGCACCTCATCCGTCGCACGCGGGTCGCCCAGGTAGCCGGAGAAGACATGCCCGCCGTGCAGCCAGACCTCCCCGTCGTCCGCGATGTACACCGTGCTGCCCGGGATCGGCCGGCCGACCGTCCCGTACTTCGTCGCCTCCGGTGGGTTCGCCGTGGCGGCCGCGCAGGACTCGGTCAGCCCGTACCCCTCGAACACCCTGATCCCGGCGCCGTCGAAGAACAGCCCGAGGCGGCGCGACATCGCCGACCCGCCCGACATCGCGTACCGCACCCGTCCGCCCATCCCCTCGCGGACCTTCGCGTAGACGAGCTTTTCGAAGAGCCGGTGCTCCATGCGCAGCGCGGCCGAGGGGCCCGGCCCGGTGCCGAATGCCTTCCGTTCGCGCGCTTCCGCGTACCGTACGGCCGTCTCCACGGCCCGGTCGAAGGGCCCCGTGCGCCCCTCCGCCTCCGCCGTGCGGCGGGCTGCCGCGAAGACCTTCTCGAAGACGTACGGGACGCCGAGCACGAACGTCGGCCGGAACGCCGCGAGGTCCGGCATCAGCTCGGCCGCCGCCAGCACCGGCTGGTGCCCGAGCTTGACCCGCGCCCGGACGGCCGCCACCTCCACCATCCGCCCGAAGACATGGGCCAGCGGCAGGAAGAGCAGGGTCGACGGCGGTTCGCCCTGCCTGCCCCGGAACACCGACTCCCAACGGGCCACCAGGGTGTCGGTCTCGTACGCGAAGTTCGCGTGCGTGAGCACACATCCCTTGGGGCGGCCGGTGGTTCCCGAGGTGTAGATCACGGTGGCCGTCGCGTCGGGCGTCACCGCGCCGCGGTGGCGGTGCACGACGTCCTCGGCGACCGAGCGGCCGTCGGCGACGAGCGCGTCCACCGCCCCGGCATCCAGCTGCCACAGCCGCCTGAGGTGGGGGAGCCGGTCGATGACCGACCCCACCGTCATGGCCTGGTCCTCGTTCTCCACCACACAGGCCGTGCAGTCGGTGTCGTGGAGGATCCAGCGCACCTGCTCGGTGGAGGACGTCGGGTAGACGGGGACGGGCTGGGCACCGATCGCCCACAGGGCGAAGTCGAAGAGCGTGAACTCGTAGCGGGTCCGGGACATGAGCGCCACCCGGTCCCCGAAACGCACCCCCTGGGCCAGCAGCCCCCTGGCGAGCGCCAGCACCTCGGCGGCCAGCTCGCCGGAGGTCACGTCCCGCCAGATTCCCTCGGTCTTCCGGCCCATGACCACCCGGTCGGGCTCCTCCCGGGCGTGCTGGAAGACGATGTCGGCCAGCCCGCCGACGGGCGTGCTCGTGACGATCGGTGGGACGGTGATCTCGCGCAAGGCCCCGCTCCTCTCCGCGCGCCGCGGTGAACGTACCTCAGCGTCAAGGGGGGTTGATCGGCGTTCGGATACCTCCACAAGACCTCCCCAGCGATCACGCTGTTCACGCCGCTGACGTGCGGATCGCAGCGCGCGGGCGGATCGGTGCGCGCCCGCCCGCCGCTGCGGCCCGCCGGCGCGGGTCAGTCGGTGCGGGTCAACCGGTGCGGGTGAGCCGGTCCGCGCCCGCGAGGACCGCCGCAGCCAGCGCCTCGGCCGCGGGTGACGCGCGCGGCCCGCGCAGCAGCGCGAACTCCACCGGCCCGAGCTCGGGCAGCCCGCCGACCCGCACCAGACCCGGCGGGATCAGTCCCCGCGTGTGTGCCATCACGCCCAGCCCGGCCCGGGCCGCCGCGACCAGACCGCTCAGGCTGCCGCTCGTACACGCGATCCGCCACGCCCGGCCGTCCCGTTCGAGTACCTCCAGGGCGCGCGCCCGGGTGATGCCCGGCGGCGGGAACACGATCAGCGGAACCGGCCGCTCGGGATCCACCCGCAGCCCCTTCGCACCGATCCACACCATCCGGTCCCGCCAGACCAGGCGGCCCCGCTCGTCCCCCGGGCCCCGCCGCTTCGCGAGCACCAGGTCCAGGCGCCCCGCGTCCAGCCGTTCGTGCAACGTGCCCGACAGCTCCACCGACAGCTCCAGGTCCACCTCGGGGTGCTCGTGCCGGAACCGCTCCAGGATCTCCGGAAGCCGCGACAGCACGAAGTCCTCCGAGGCCCCGAACCGCAGGCGCCCCCGCAGTCGCGTTCCCGTGAAGAAGGCCGCCGCCCGCTCGTGCGCCTCCAGGATCGTCCGGGCGAACCCGAGCATCGCCTCCCCGTCCTCCGTCAGCACGACGCTGTGCGTGTCGCGAAGGAACAACGGCCGCCCGGTCGCCTCCTCCAGCCGCCGCACGTGCTGGCTGACCGTGGACTGCCGTACGCCGAGCCGCCCCGCGGCCTGGGTGAAGCTCAGCGTTTGGGCCACCGTGAGGAACGTCCGCAGCTGGATCGGGTCGTACATTCCCCCAGCGTATGCCGGCTCATCGCGATCCGTGATGACAGTGAGAACGGTGTACGGGTTTCCTGATCACCGGCGGGGCCCGACCATGAAGGGGCACCGTGAAGGGACGCGGAGCACCCCGGTCCCGCCCGCCCCGACAGCAAGTGAGCACCCGCGCATGCGCCGCCCGCACCTCCCCGCCCGGATCCCCCTGGACCCGTACGTCCTGGCCCTGCTCGCCACCGTCGGCCTCGCCGCCCTGCTCCCCGCCCGCGGCGCGGCCGCCACGGCTGCCGACGCCGCCGCCACCGCCGCCGTCGCCCTCCTCTTCTTCCTCTACGGCGCCCGGCTCTCCACCCGTGAGGCACTTGAGGGGCTGCGGCACTGGCGGCTCCATCTCACGGTGCTGGCCTGCACCTTCCTGCTGTTCCCCGTCCTCGGCCTGGCCCTGCGCGCGCTCACCCCGGGCCTGCTGCCGCCGGCCCTCCAGAGCGGCCTGCTCTTCCTCTGCCTGGTCCCCTCGACCGTCCAGTCCTCCATCGCCTTCACCTCGATCGCCCGCGGCAACGTCCCCGCCGCGATCTGCGCCGGCTCCTTCTCCAGCCTGGCCGGCATCGTGCTGACCCCGCTGCTCGCCGCCGCCCTGCTCGGCGGTCGCACGGGCGGCTTCTCTCCCGACTCCCTCCTCAAGATCACCCTTCAGCTCCTGCTGCCCTTCCTGCTGGGACAGGCCCTGCGCCGCTGGGTCGGCGGCTTCCTCACCCGCCACAGGAAGGCGCTGGGATACGCCGACCGCGGTTCGATCCTGCTCGTCGTCTACGCCGCCTTCAGCGCGGGCGTGGCGGCCGGCGTCTGGCAGCAGGTGAGCCCCCTGCGCCTGGGCGTGCTGATGCTCCTGGAGGCTGTACTGCTCACGGTCATGCTGCTGGCCACCTGGTACGGCGCGGCACGTCTCGGCTTCGGCCGCGAGGACCGCATCGCCGTCCAGTTCGCCGGGTCGAAGAAGAGCCTGGCCGCCGGACTGCCCATGGCCAGCGTGCTGTTCGGGGCCCAGGCCGGCCTCGCCGTGCTCCCGCTGATGCTCTTCCACCAGATGCAGTTGATGGTCTGCGCGGTCCTCGCCCGGCGCCGCGCCCAGGATCCGCGGCCCGCGCTCCCCGCCGACCATGTGGCGGAGGTCTCGCGCGCGGCTTGACCGGCAAGATCCCCGGCCCGGTAACGTGCGGTGGTGACCTGGATACGCCCGCTCGGCGCACATGCCGAACGCCCCTGCACCCTGGTGGTCTGCCGCGGTTGCTGCTGCGGCGACCCCAGCAAGAATCCCGGCTCCGACCACGCCGGCCAGCTCGCCCGGCTGCGCGAGGCCGCGGCGGCCTCCGAGGGCCGCCTGGCCGTCCGTACGAGCGACTGCCTCGGACCGTGCGCCCAGGCCAACGTCATCGTGGTCCAGCCCACCACCGAAGCCCGCCGCCGCGGCGCCCGCGCGGTGTGGTTCGGCTGGGCCCTCGACGACACCGCCACCGACGAGATCATCGCCTGGGCCGAATCCGGAGGCCCCGGCTCCACCCCGCTCCCGGCCACCCTCGACCTCCACCGCATCGACCCGCCGGCCCCGAAACCCGCCGCCTCCGCCCGTCGCGCCCGCCGGACGCGCTGACGGCGCCGCGAGAGCGATCCGGACCCGGAGCGGACGACCGCGGGGCCCCGCCCGAGGCGACGGACGCGGCGGCAGGGAGGCCGTTGCGGCGCGCGGCTACAGGGTGATCCGCTCCTCGCCCGCGTAGATGTTCATGTCCGGGCCCCGCAGGAAGCCGACCAGGGTCGTGCCCGACTCCAGCGCCAGGTCCACCGCCAGCGAGGACGGCGCGGAAACCGCGGCCAGTACCGGGATCCCCGCCATCACGGCCTTCTGCGCGAGCTCGAAGGAGGCCCGGCCCGACACCAGCAGGACCGCCCCCGCCAGCGGGAGCCGTCCCGCCTGGAGCGCCCGGCCGACGATCTTGTCCACCGCGTTGTGCCGCCCCACGTCCTCGCGCAGGTCGAGCAGTTCGCCCTGCGCCGTGAACAGCCCCGCCGCGTGCAGGCCGCCGGTACGGTCGAAGACCTTCTGGGCTGCGCGGAGCCGGTCCGGGAGCCCGGTGAGGACCTCTGCGGGCACCCGGACCGGATCGGCGGCGACCGCCGGAAAACGGCTCGCCGTCCGCACCGCGTCCAGGCTGGCCTTCCCGCACAGTCCGCACGACGAGGTGGTGTAGACGTTCCGCTCCAGCGTGATGTCCGGCACCGGGACACCTGCGGCCAGTTGCACGTTGACCACGTTGTAGGTGTTCGACCCGTCCTGCGCCGCCCCCTCGCAGTAGGTGACAGCCTGGACGTCGGAGGCCGCGCCGAGCACCCCCTCGCTCACCAGGAAACCCACCGCCAGCGCGAAGTCGTCCCCCGGGGTGCGCATCGTGATGGCCAGCGGCCTGCCGTTGAGTCGTATCTCCAGTGGCTCCTCTGCCACCAGCGTGTCCGGGCGGACACCCGAACTGCCGTTCCGGATCCGTACGACGCGACGGCGTTCGGTGACCCGTCCCATGGTGATCAGCCCGCCCCTTCTGTTCCTCGCCGATGCCCGACGTACTCATTCTCGCGGTTCCGGATCCGACCTGGTCCCGGGCAGGGAGCTCCTCGGGAAGCTCCAAAATCAGGGGCCGGAATCCTGTCGGGTCACACGCACACGTACCCATCAGTAGCAGGCAAAGCTGGGTGATCCTGACTTGCCTACGAGGGGGGACCCCGCCCATGACCGGTTCACGCGTGGTGGCGCTAGGGCACTACCAGCCCGCGAAGGTGCTCACCAACGAGGACCTCGCGGCCATGGTCGACACCACCGACGAGTGGATCCGCTCCCGCGTCGGCATCCGCACGCGCCACGTCGCGGGCCCGGACGAGCCGGTCGACGAGCTCGCCTACCACGCGGCCGGCAAGGCGCTCGCGGGAGCGGGCCTGACCCCGGACGACATCGACCTCGTGCTGGTCGCCACCTCCACGGCGATCGACCGCTCGCCCAACACGGCCGCACGCGTCGCTGCCAAGCTGGGCATGGGTGCGAGCCCCGCCGTCATGGACATCAACGTCGTCTGCTCGGGCTTCACCCACGCCCTGGCCACCGCGGACCATGCCGTGCGGGCCGGTTCCGCCACCCGCGCCCTGGTCATCGGCGCCGACAAGATGACCGAGATCACCGACTGGGCCGACCGCACCACCTGCGTTCTCACCGGTGACGGAGCGGGCGCGGCCGTCGTCGAGGCCTGCGAGCAGCCGGGCATCGGCCCGGTGCTGTGGGGTTCCGTCCCCGAGATGGGCAACGCGGTCCGCATCGAGGGCTCGCCGCCGGTCTTCGCCCAGGAGGGCCAGTCCGTCTACCGCTGGACCACCAGCCAGCTCCCGCCGCTCGCCCGCAAGGTGTGCGAGAAGGCCGGAGTGGCCCCCGAGGAACTGGCAGCGGTCGTCCTCCACCAGGCGAACCTGCGCATCATCGAGCCGCTCGCCGCCAAGATCGGAGCGGTCAACGCCGTCGTCGCCCGCGACGTCGTCGAATCCGGCAACACCTCGGCAGCCAGCATCCCCATGGCCCTGTCGAAGCTGGTCCAGCGCGGCGAGATCCCCTCCGGTGCCCCGGTGCTCCTCTTCGGGTTCGGCGGCAACCTCTCCTACGCCGGCCAGGTCATCAGCTGCCCGTGAAGCCCTCGGCGGCCGCCCCGCGGGCCGCTCCGAGCCCCGTCGCCGCACGCAAGCCGGGGTTCCCGGCGGGTTCGTGAGCGCCGGGAAGGCGCCGCCCGCGACACCGGGGGGCAGGAACGGCGAACCCACCCCGACGCCGGCCGCGGCG
>NZ_JBHYMC010000097.1:0-15836 GCF_042742535.1 Streptomyces sp. NPDC058880 | reverse complement strand
GGCCGGGCGGGGGCGGCCGGCGGGCGGGTCGGAGGTGTCAGCCGACGGGGGTGAAGTCCCGTGAGGCGATGTAGGCGGGGCGGCGCACCGGGGCGGCGAACGGCTTCACCGGACGGTTCTCCACGCTGTTGAAGACGAGGAACACGTTGCTGCGCGGGTAGGGCGTGATGTTGTCGCCCGAACCGTGCATCGCGTTGCAGTCGAACCAGGTGGCGGAGCCCGCCGCGCCGGTGAAGAGCGTGATCCCGCACGCGGAGGCGAACTTGGTCAGTGCCGCGTCCGACGGGGTGCCGGCGTCCTGCATCTGGAGGGACTTCTTGTAGTTGTCCTCGGGCGTCGCACCGGCGCAGCCGAGGAAGCTCCGATGCGATCCCGGCATGATCATCAGCCCGCCGTTGGTGGTGTGGTTCTGCGTCAGGGCGATGGACACGGACACGGTGCGCATGTTCGGCAGGCCGTCCTCGGCGTGCCAGGTCTCGAAGTCGGAGTGCCAGTAGAAGCCGCTGGCGCCGAAACCGGGCTTGACGTTGATCCGGGACTGGTGCACGTACACGTCGGAGCCCAGGATCTGACGTGCGCGGCCGACGACGCGCGGATCCGCGGCGAGGCCCGCGAACACCTCGCTGATCCGGTGGACCTCGAAGACGGAGCGCACCTCCCGGGACTTGGGCTCCACGATGGACCGGTCGTCGGCCAGCGTCGAGGGGTCACGGAGCAGCCGGTCCATCTCGGTCCGGTAGACGTCCACCTCCTCGGGCGTGATCAGCTGGTCCACGGCCAGGAAGCCGTCGCGCTCGTAGCTCTCCAGCTCGTGGGCCCACATCGGGCCCGGAGTGCCGGGCTCGGACCAGACGACCGGGTCCTTGCGACCGATCAGTACTTCCTCGGAGCCGCGGGTCGGATACAGGTCGCGCACGGTTCGCGTGGTGGCGTGGTTCATGGTGGTACCTGTCTCTCCTTTCTGCGCGTTCAGTGGTGGTCGGGTTCGGTGAGCAGCGGGTAGACGCCGTTCTCGTCGTGGTCCTCGCGACCGGTCACGGGCGGGTTGAAGACGCACAGGCAGCGGAACTCCTGGCGGACGCGCAGGGTGTGCCGCTCGTGGCCGTCGAGCAGGTACATGGTTCCCGGCGTGATCGTGTAGGTGATTCCGGTCTCCTCGTCCGTGAGCTCGGCCTCTCCGGCCGTGCAGACCACGGCCTCCACGTGGTTCGCGTACCACATGGACGTCTCGGTGCCGGCGTACAGGACGGTCTCGTGGAGGGAGAAGCCGACGCGTTCCCGGGCCAGGACGATGCGCTTGCTCTCCCAGGTACCGGAGGCCGCCCTGACGTGACGGTCGGTTCCCTCGATGTCCTTGAACGATCGGACGATCATGGTGCTGTCCTTCGCGGTGTCGGTGCCGTGCGGTCAGGCGGTTTCACGGACGGCGCGGGCGATGATCGCCAGGCCCTCGTCGAGTTCCTCGTCGGTGATGGTGAGCGGCGGGAGCAGTTTCACGACCTCGTCCTCGGGACCGGAGGTCTCGACCAGCAGGCCGTGCTCGAAGGCCTTGCGGCAGACCGCCGCCGCGCGTTCCCGCTGGGTGAACTCGATGCCCCAGGCCAGTCCGCGACCCCGGTACGTCGCACCCAGCCGGCCGTGTTCCGCGCACAGCTCCCGCAGGGCGCTCTCGACGCGCCCGCCGTGGACGAGGGTGCGCTCGCGCAGGGACCCGTCGCTCCAGTAGGCCTCCAGAGCGGCGGCCGCGGTGACGAAGGCCGGGTTGTTGCCGCGGAATGTCCCGTTGTGCTCGCCCGGCTCCCACAGGTCCAGCTCGGGCTTGAACAGGCAGAGGGACATGGGCAGTCCGTAGCCGCTGATGGACTTGGACAGGGTGACGATGTCGGGCGTGATGCCCGCTTCCTCGAAGGAGAAGAACCCGCCCGTGCGGCCGCAGCCCATCTGGATGTCGTCGACGATGAGCAGCATGTCGCGGCGTCGGCACAGTTCCGCGAGGGCGCGGAGCCACTCCGCGCGGGCGACGTTGATCCCTCCCTCGCCTTGGATCGTCTCGACGATGACGGCCGCCGGCTGGTTGAGGCCGGAGCCCTGGTCCTCCAGGAGGCGCTCGAACCAGAGGAAGTCGGGGGTCCTGCCGCCGAGGTAGTTGTCGAAGGGCATCGGCGTGCCGTGGACCAGGGGGATGCCGGCCCCGGCCCGCTTGAAGGCGTTGCCGGTGACGGCGAGGGAACCGAGTGACATGCCGTGGAAGGCGTTGGTGAAGGAGACCACCGACTCGCGACCCTTGGCCTTCCGGGCCAGTTTGAGTGCCGCTTCGACGGCGTTGGTTCCGGTGGGCCCCGGGAACATCACCTTGTAGGGAAGTGCGCGGGGTTCGAGGACGCGGGAGCGGAACGTCTCCAGGAAGGTCCTCTTGGCCGTGGTCGACATGTCGAGCCCGTGCGTGATGCCGTCGTGCTCCAGGTAGTCGAGCAGGGCCCGCTTCAGGACCGGGTTGTTGTGGCCGTAGTTCAGGGACCCGGCGCCGGCGAAGAAGTCCAGGTAGCTGCGGCCGTGTTCGTCGTACAGCCGGCTGCCCTTGGCGCGCTCGAAGACGACGGGCCAGGCGCGGCAGTAGCTGCGCACCTCGGACTCCACGGTCTCGAAGACGGACAGTACCGGCTCGGTCATGGTCAAGGTGGATCTCCAGTCAGTGTTCGGTGTTCGGCGTACGGGCGGCGGGCGACCGGGTCAGAAGTGGAGCTGCCCGATGCGGTGGAGCACCTCGGGCTGGTGCCCGCCCCCGGGGAAGGCGTCGGCCGGGAACAGCACCTCGCGCTCCAGGGCCGCGCCGTGACGCTCGGCGTACGAGGCGAAGAGCCTTTCCGACGAGTGGTTACCGGGGGTGATGGTGGTCTCCAGGAAGCTCAGTCCGTGTTCCGCGGCGACCCGGGCGGAGAGGCTGTCGAGCATGGCCCCGGCGATCCCCAGCCCGCGGACGGATTCGTCGACGGCGGTCTGCCAGATGAACAGGGTCCCGGGGCGGTCCGGCCGCAGGTAGCCGCTGACGAACCCGACGGCCCGGCCGGCCCGATCGCGGGCGATCGCGGACGTGCCGGCGAAGTCACGGCACCAGAGGAGGTAGCTGTAGGACGAGTTGAGGTCCAGGGTCCTGGAGTCGCGGGCGAGGCGCCACAGGGCGGTGCCGTCGCTCGGGCGGGGGCGGTCGATGTGCACGGTGGAGCTGACAGAAGCGGATGTGAGGGGCTTTCGGTATGAGGCCAGTTCTGCATGGGCGGTCATGCGGGCCGAAGTTACCCATGACCGGACTAGATCGCATGGCCCTAGAGGGTTACGAAGATGCACCTGTTCGTGATAGAAGGCGAGGCGCTTCTGGAGCTGCTGAGGGTGAACAGTGCGAGCCTTTGGGTAGGAAAAAGTCGGATATTTGCCCCACTACCCTTGATTTATAACGAGCGTGCAACGTCTTTGCTCTGTGCCAAATTTGCCACTTGAACGTTATGGCTTCGCCGGGTGCCCGGGGGTTTCGTCGGCTGCTGGGCGGATATAGACGCCCTTCGGTACTGCTGGTGCGCCCGGGGACGGAGGGGCACGATCGAGACCGCCGTCCTCCCCGATCCGGAAGCCGGGGCGGCGGTGAGCGACGGCCCCGCCGAAGCGGGCAGGGTGCTCCGCAGGCCGGCCCGCCGAGCGGGAGTGGGCCCGTTCAGCGCGCCGGGGGGCGCAGGCGGTAGAAAGGGGTATGACCGATCTCCCGCGCGCCGAAGCTTCTCCGTTCGGCGTGGATGACACCGATGACGTGGACGACGTGACCCGGGCGTTGCTGACGGCCTCGCGGCTCCTCGTGGCGGTTTCCGCCCGCTCACTGGCGGCCGCCGAGGACAAGGTCACGCTCGCGCAGTTCCGGATGCTGGTGGTGCTGGCCACGCGCGGGGCGGCGAAGCTGGTGGTGCTCGCGGACGCCCTGGGCGTGAATCCCTCGACGGCGATGCGCATGGTCGATCGGCTCATCACGGCGGGACTGGCGGACCGGCGGCCCAATCCCGAGAACCGCCGCGAGACGATACTGACGGCGACACCGGCCGGACTGCGGCTCGTGGAAGAGGTCACGGCCCGGCGCAGGGAGGAGATCGCGGCCATCGCCGCGCGTATCGACCCCGGTCAGCGCACCGCACTGGTCAGCGCGCTCACCGCGTTCAACGCCGCCGGGGGAGAGCCGTCCGTGTCCAAAGGGGACAGGCCGCTTTTCCCTCTCGGATGGAGCGACACATCCGGCCGCAGGGATGGGAAGTCGGCCTAGGAAGCGGTGACGGCCCCCAGGGGCCGCTACGCCGAAGCCTCGCGCCCGTCGGGACGGACGCCGTGCGCACCCGGGGCGGCCGGCAGCGCCGCACCGGCCCTTACGGTCAGGCCGGCGCCGGTGCCTCGTCCGACCGGCCCACCGGTCCGACGCCCGCGTCCTGCCGGCACCGCAGCAACAGCATGGCCGCGTCGTCGTGCAGGGGCCCGCCGGCGTAGGCCACGACATCCTCGCGCAGCGCGTCGAGAGCCTGCTGGGGATCCGGGTCCGACAGCAGCCCACTCCGCTCCCCCAAGGGATAGAAGACGCCATCGGTGTCGCGGGCCTCCGAGACGCCGTCCGTGTAGAGGAGCAGTTGGTCTCCAGGGCCGAAGTCGATGCTGTAGGGCTGGGGGCCGTCCGCGGCACTCCAGGCCAGGCCGAGCGGCGGAGCGGGCTGAGGGGGTTCGGGGAAGGCCGGGGGGCGCGACGGCCGCAGGAGCATGGCCGGCGCGTGACCGTAGTTGAGGAAGACGACCCCGCCGGCTTCCGTTATCTCCGCGAGCAGCGCCGTGACGAACTTCTCTCCGTAACCGTCGCTTCCCAGGGTGCGCAGAACCGCCCGGTCCACCCGGGCGCCGACACCGGTCAGGTGCGGCTCGTCGTGCGCGGCTTCACGGAATGCGCCGAGCACGGTCGCCGCCGTCTCGACCGCCTCCAACCCCTTGCCCTGGACGTCGCCGATGATCACACGGACGCCACCCCCGGGCACCGGAACGACCTCGTACAGATCCCCGCCGATCCGGGCCTCCGCGACGGCGGAGGTGTAGGAGACCGCCGCGCGCAGGTGCCCGGCGCTGCGCGGCACCGGCCGCAGCAGTACCCGCTGAGCCGCCTCCGCAATGGTGCGGACGCTTGCGAGCTCGCGCTCCTGACGTCCGCGGACCAGGGCCGCGGCGATGCCGGCGACGGTCACCCCGGCGACCGCGGTCAAGGCGGTGTAGCCGCGGCGGTTCTGGAAGAGGCCGTCGTAGAGACCCAGAGCGCAGCACAGGGCCATCGCCGCCGCGCCGATGGCGGCCGTACGGCGCCAACTGCCCGCGAGGCCGGCGAAGGCCGGCCCGAGCGAGACCAGGGGCAGCAGTCCCACTCCCGGTCCCGCGGTGACGTCCGCCACCGCGACGATGGCCATCACCGCATAGGGGATCGCGAGCAGCGCGCGCTTGCCGGGGACGCTCCCGGAGCGATGGAGATCCACGTCGTACTCCCGGGTCCTCGTCGGCGTGCGGACAGCAGCGCCCATTCCTGTCCATCGACACGGAAGCGGCTGTTGATCGGAGGGCCCGCCGCGTGTCACGTTTAGACTATGCAAAAGTTTATCCAGCAAATCACCCCGCGATGCGACTGTTACGTACTTGTCGGCAGCGGCTGCGCCATGACGCGGGAGCCGGGGGCGGCACGGTGAGCCCACGACAGCGCCCGCAAGCGCCCACGGGCTGGCGCAGAGCAGTCGCCCGGCTGCCGATCGGCCTGTACCGCATCGGCCTCGGCGCGCTCCTCGGCAGGCGGATGCTCCTCCTCCGGCACATCGGGCGCGTGTCCGGGCAGCCCCGCGAGGTCTGTCTGGAGGTGGTGGCTCACGATCCGGCCCGGGGGAGCTGGACCGTCGCCTCGGGATTCGGGGCCCAGGCCCAGTGGTACCGGAACCTGCGGCACGTTCCGAAGGTGACCATCCAGGTCGGTCGGAAGGTCTATCCGGTCAGCGCGCACTTCCTCACGGCGGACGAAGGCGGCGAGGTCATGGCCGACTATTCCGCACGGCACCCGCGCGCCGCACGGGTCCTGTGCCGCTGGCTCGCCCTGGGCGAGCCCACGCACGACCCGGAGTCGTTCCGGGCAGCGGGCCGGCAGATTCCGTTCGTCCGCCTGGACGAGGTGCCTCCGCGCCGATGGGGCTGACGGCGCCGCCGGCGGGACGCACGTGGTCCGGGCGAAGGGCCTGCCCGCCGTCCTCCACCGGTCCCGGGACGGGCGAAGGCGGAGTCCGTGCCGGGGCGGGGTACGGTGGGGCCCCTCAGGCACCGGCGGTCCTCACCTGCGAGCGGAGCGCCAGCGCCACGTCCACGTCGAAGGGTTCGGTGCTGGGGGTGAGCATCGCTGCGGCGGCCGTGGCCACGCCCAGGGCGCAGGCGCTGACGGGGTCCGCTCCGGCGACCAGCTCCGTGGTGAGAGCGGCGACCATGCTGTCTCCCGCCCCCGCATCGCTCAGGGGTTCGCCGGGCAGCGGCGGTGCGTGGAGCTCGGTGTGGCCGAGGTGGGTCGAGCACAGGGCGCCCAGCTCTCCGAGCGTGGTGACGGCGATCTCGGCGGCCCCCGATTCGAGCAGGTGCTCGTTGAGGGCTCGGGCGTCGTCGAAGCCGTTGACGGCCCGGCCGGTGAGCCCGGCGGCCTCCGTCCGGTTGCACCTGAACAGGAACACGCCCTCCGTGAGCGCTGCCCGAAGAGCAGGACCGGAGGTGTCCAGCACCAGTCGCGACCCGGCTTCCCTGACCTGGCGGGCGACGGCCGCGTAGTAGTCGTCGGACAGGCCGCCCGGCAGGCTTCCACTGGCCACGACGTACGGGCTGCCGGCGGCAGCCTGCGCCAGCACCTCCAGGCCCCGCTGTCCCTCCCGTGCGTGCAGTCGTGGGCCGGGAGGCACGACGTGGTAGCTGCGACGCGACGCGGCATCGAAGAGTACGAGTGCTTCGCGGGTGTCGTCCTCGATGTCGACGCACACGTGGTCGATGCCCTCTTCCTCCAGCAGCCGGTTGAGGCGCAGGCCGACCTCGCCTCCCGCGGTGTGGACGGCGGTGGCCCGTCCTCCGAAGCGGACGACGTGACGTGCGACGTTGATCCCTCCGCCGCCGACGGCCACGGACCTGACCCGCGCGCGGTTCTTTCCGATCTCCTCCAGGTGGTCGACCTCCCAGCAGAGATCGACCGCGGGATTCATCGTCAAGGTGACGACGGGCGGCCCTGCGGCGTCCCCGCGGGCTTCGCCCTGCTGCACGCTCCCGGCACCCGGTCGCGCCACGTCCCCTGCGGCGGTCATCGCGTACCTCCTCTCCGCCCCCTGTCGCCGAAGCCCCGACGCCTGGCACCCGCCCGGCCGGACGGGAGGACCGAGCTCACGCCGCGCCGCGCGCCTCCAGCCGGCAGCGGACGTCGACGACGCCCTCGACGGACCGGGCGAGTCGTTCGGCCATGGGAATCAGGTGCGGGTCGCGCACGCTGCCGGTCAGGGTGGCGGTCCCCCGCGCGACGGTGACCGTGACCCTGTCGTGGGAGACCGGGAAGAGGCGCTCTATGACGCTGCGGCGGATCTCCTCGGTGAGCTCTTCGTCCGTGCGGAGGAAGACCTTGAGAAGGTCGGCGCGGCTGACGATGCCCCTGAGGGTGCCGTCCGCGTCGACCACCGGGAGGCGCTTGATGCGGCGGTCGGCCATCAGGCGAGCGGCCCGGGGCAGGACGGCGTCGGGTCGGATCGTGACGGCGGGGCTGGTCATGAGGTCCTCGGCGTGGGTGGATCCGGCCTTGGCGTCGTGACCGAGGCGCCGCATCCGGTCGATCATGCCCGGGCCGTGCTCGTGGAACTGCTCCTTGGGCAGGAGATCGGCCTCGGAGACCACTCCGACGACACGGCCCTCGCCCTCGACGACGGGGAGCGCGGTCACCTTCCACCGCTTCATCGCGGCGGCGATGTCCTTGAATCCGGTGTCGGGCGTGACGGCGACGACCTGGGTGGTCATCACGTCGGCGACGGTGTACGGGGTGGAGGTCATGGTGTGGTCCTCGGGTGCGTGGGCGAGCGGGGTTCCGCTGCCGGCGGTGTGCGCCGTCGAGGGGCACGCTCTCGCCGGGCGCCCGGCGCCGGGCGGGGCCGGGCCGCGGGGGCGCCGGGCGGGATCGGGCCGCGGAAGCCGTGACGGACGGGGCGCGGCAGGTTCCGGTTGCGGCGGCGCGGGTCCGCGCCACCCTGGAAGAGCCCGCAGCCGACGACGGTGACCGTCCGGAGGCTGCCGGGGACGTCCGGCAGGGCCGGGCGGCCGACGGAAGGCGGGGTCGACCCGGACATGGGCCCTCCTTTCGGGGACGGTGTCCGATCCCACCGTCGCAGTCACCGGGCCCGCGGGCCAGACCCGACCGGTCCCCCCGGCGGGGGCCGACCGGCCCAAGCGCGGAGGAGCCGCGGATGCGCAGCCCGACGTCTACCGCACCCCCGTAGCAGTCAGAGGCGCCCACCATGAGAGGACCGCCATGCAAGGACTCGTCTTCCGCGGCCCCCGACAGACCCGCCGCCAGAAGCTCCCGGACCCGGTGGCCAGGCCCCCCACGGACGCGTCACGGTCCCGCGGACGGTCCGGCCCGCCGGCCGTCGCGTGACGCGCGCGTCATGAACGGTCCGGAAGCGGTCGTCTTCGACACCGACGGAGTGCTTCTCGCCACCGAAACCCGTCACGCGGCCGCCTGGAAGGAGGCCTTCGACGGCTGCCTCGCCGCATGGCAGTCGGGGCGCGAGGGGAGGCCACCACGACCCTTCGACGCACTGCGCGACTACCGGGAGCTGGTGGACGGCAGGGCCCGCCTCGACGGGGTACGCGCCTTCCTCGCCTCCCGCGGGATCGCGCTTCCCGCCGGGACCCCGCAGGATCCACCGGGTTGCGGAACCGTCCACGCCGTGGCGGCCCGCAAGGAGCAGATCTTCTCCGAGGCTCTCCGGACCGAAGACGTCAGGCCCTTCGCCGACGTCCCGCCCACCCTCCGGCAGCTGCGCGAGAGGTCGCTGCGGTGCGCGGCCGTCTCGGCGTCCCGCCACGCCCGCGCCCTCCTGGAAGCCGCGCACCTCGGCAGCTCGTTCGATGCACTGGTGGACGGTGAGGACGCCGCCGCGCTGGACCTGCCCGGAAAGCCCGCCCCCGCCCTCTTCCTGGAAGCCGCCGCCCGCCTCGGTACCGCCCCGGCGAGGGCGGCCGTGGTGGAGGACGCACTCGTCGGCGTGGAAGCCGCGCGCCGCGGAGGATTCCGGCTGGTCGTGGGACTCGACCGGGAGGACGATCCGCACCTGCGCGAGGCCCTCCTGGCACACGGCGCCCACCTCGTCCTGCGCGGTCTGACCGAACTGCCCGCCGTCCTCCAGGGCGGTCGCCCGTGAACACCGCCTGGCGGTGGGAGTACCGCAGCTACGACCCGAAGGCCGAGCGGCTGGTCGAGTCCCTGTGCACCCTCGGCAACGGACGCTTCGCCACGAGGGGTTCATCCCCGGAGACCGTCGCCGACGCCGTCCACTACCCGGCCACGTACCTCGCCGGCTGCTACGACCGGCTCACTTCCACGGTCGCCGGACGGAAGATCTCCAACGAGGACGTGGTCCGCCTGCCGGACTGGACCGCCCTGCGCTACCGCTGCCTGCCCGAAGGTGCGGCCCCGGGAGACTGGCTCACCCCCGACCACCCCACCCTGCGCCACTGTTCCGTCTCGCTCGACATGCGATCGGGAACGCTCACCCGCCGCATGCTGTTCCACGACGCCGAGGGCCGCCGCCTGGGTGTCACCCACACCCGTCTCGTCCACGCCGGTGACCCGCGTCTCGCGGCGCAGCGCACCGTCCTCACCGCGTACGGCTGGCGCGGCAGGGTCGAGATCGAGGCCGTGCTGGACGGAGACATCGCGAACACGGGCGTCGACCGCTACCGCGACCTGGCCGGACAGCACCTCGTCGACCACCGGGCCGGGTTGGGGGCGGACGACGTCGCGTGGTTGTGCTGCGCCACCGCTGACTCGCACCTGAGGGTCGGGCTCGCCGTACGCCTGCGGGCCCGGACCCCGGCCGGTGTGCGCAGTGCCTGCACGGCCACCGGCGTCCGGCAGACGTTGGTCCTGCCGATCAGGCGCGCGGAGCACGTCGTGGTCGTGAAGACCGCAGCACTCTTCATCTCCCTCGACCGCCCCTGGGGCGATCCGCTGAGCAGCAGTATCGAGCACGTGGTCCACGCTCGGGACTTCGCCGCCCTGCTGGCCGCCCACCGGGCCTCGTGGCAACTGCTCTGGAACCAGGGCGAAGTGGAAGCCCCGGGAGAGACGGGACGGATCCTGCGCCTGCACGCCTTCCACGTCCTGCAGACGCTTTCCCCGCACACCGCGGAGATCGACGCCGGCGTTCCGGCCCGGGGCCTCCACGGGGAGGCGTACCGCGGACATGTCTTCTGGGACGAGCTCTTCGTCCTGCCCTATCTCTCCCTGCATTTTCCCGAGACCGCACGGGCCCTGCTGATGTACCGGCACCGGCGTCTCCCCGCAGCCCGGGAATCCGCCCGCCGGGCCGGTGTGCGGGGAGCGATGTTCCCCTGGCAGAGCGGTAGTTCCGGAGCGGAGGAGACCCAGCGGCTGCACCTCAACCCGCACTCCGGCCGCTGGCTGCCCGACCACTCCCACCTCCAGCACCACGTGGGCTCCGCCGTCGCCTGGAACGTGTGGCACTACGGCCGGGCCACCGGCGACGCCGGATTCATGCACGGACCCGGAGCCGAACTCCTCCTGGACGTGGCCCACTTCTGGGGTGCCGTCGCGACGTGGGACGCCGGCTTCGGCCGGTACCGCATCCGCGGCGCCGTCGGTCCGGACGAGTACCACGACGCCTACCCGGACGCCCCCGCCCCCGGCATCGACGACAACGCGTACACCAATGTCGCAGCGGCATGGGTGCTCGCCCGCGCCCTCGACCTGTACGAAGAGCTCCCGAACGCCAGACGCGCGGAGCTCCGTGCGCACCTGGGCATCGGCGTCGACGACCTGCACCACTGGGAGGAGGTGTCGCACCGCTTGTACGTGCCGTTCCACGCTGACGTGATCAGCCAGTTCCACGGCTACGGTGACCTCGCCGAGCTGGACTGGGACGCCTACCGTGCTCGCTACCACGACATCCGCCGGCTGGACCGGATCCTGGAGGCCGAAGGGGACACGCCCAACCGCTACCAGGCGTCCAAACAGGCCGACACCCTCATGCTCGGCTACCTCTTCCGGCCCTCGGAGCTCGCCCGTCTCTTCGCCCGGCTCGGCTACCGCCTGGACGACGAGCTCTGGCGGCGGACGGTGGCGTACTACCTGCGGCGCACCTGCCACGGCTCGACGCTCAGCAGCCTCGTCCACGGTTGGGTGCTCGCCCGGCAGCAGGGCGGGAGCGCGTGGCGCTACTGCCAGGAGGCCCTGCTCAGTGACATCGCCGATGTCCAGGGCGGCACCACCGGAGAGGGGATCCACCTCGGTGCCATGGGCGGCACGCTCGACCTCGTCGAGCGCGGCATCGTCGGACTCGATCCCGGAACCGACGGCCTGCACGTCGATCCGGTGCCCCTCTCCGAAGTGCCGGCCTCCACCTTCCCGGTCTGCTACCTCGGGCACCGGAACATCCGCATCACCTTCCGACCCGGCCGGATCGGAATCCGGGTTCCGCCGTCCCGGCTGGGGCCCGTGCCCCTCGTCCTGCCCGGAGACAGGCGGGCAAGCGTCACCGCCGGGGAAGAGAGGTGGTTCCGGCTGCCGGACGACCGTGACCGGGGGCGGGCCGCACCCGGCGGCCCGAACCGGTGACAGGTGCCGGTGGCCGGCCGCTTCGCGTGGCGGGGCATGCTGGTCTCGCACACTGTGGAGGTACAGCCGTCGAAAGGATGAGTCGGGATGGACAGCCAGCTTGAGGCTCCGCGCGTCGTAGTGGGTGTCGACGGATCGCCTTCGTCCCAGGCCGCGCTGCGCTGGGCGGTCCGGTACGCAGGCCTGGTGGGCGGGAGAGTGGACGCGGTCACCGCCTGGGATCTGCCCGGTGCCGGCTCGTGGTCCGCCCCCGCGGTGGACGCAGACTTCGACGAGGAGGAGGCCGAACGGCGTCTGGTCGAGGAGGTCCGGACGGTCCTCGGCGAGCGCGGCGCCACCCAGGTGCACGAGCGCCTGGTGCGCGGCAACCCCGCCGAGGTTCTGGTGGACCAGGCAGAAGGCGCCGACATGCTGGTCGTGGGCAGCCGAGGCCACGGCGGATTCCGGCGGGCCCTGCTCGGCTCGGTCAGCCAGCAGGTGGCACAGCACGCTCCCTGCCCGGTCACCATCGTCCGGCCGGAGGCGCCCGCCGAGTAGCCGCGCGGGCGGCGAGGCCGGCCGCCGCCGTCACCGCCGATGCCGTCGGGGCCGCGGCCGACGGCCGTGCACCGCATGCTCAGGACGCACGGGCACGGGAAGCCGGTGGATCCTCTTCGCCCGTCCGCTCCTCTTCGCCCGTGCGCCCGCGCGGGCCGATCTCGTCCTGGGGGCCGGGGGGTTCCTCGAGGACGCTCCAGGCGACCGGGCCGAGCAGGTCGGCGACCCTGCGGAAGACGTCCATGAGCAGGTCGTCCACGGTCAGCATGCCCACGACCCGATGCCCGTCCAGGACGGGCAGGCGCCGGACGCCACGGGTGCGGAGCGCCCGGTACGCCGCGTGGATGTCCTGGGCGGCGTCGACGGTGACGGCCGGGGTGGTCATGACCGCGCCCACCGGGGCGTCGCGGTCGAGCCCTCCGGCCACGGCGCGCACGGCGATGTCACGGTCGGTGACGATGCCGCGCAGCGCGCCTCCCTCCGTCACGACCAGGCAGCCGACGCCGTGGAGGTCCATGCGACGGGCCGCCTCCCCGATCGTCGTCGCGACCTCGACGGACACGGCGGGCGCCGACATGCATGCGGACACCTTCATCGTCCGGCTCCTTCCCCTGGATCCCATGCGGTCGACGGCGGGCCGGAGCGCCGGCGAGGGCGGTGTCCGCGCCGGTCAGGCGACGGCCGAGACCGCACCGTCGACTTCCATGCGGACGTCGACGACGCCCTCGACCGCGCGGACGGCGTGGGCCAGCAGGGGAATCAGGGCGCGGTCGTGGAGCGGTCCCCGGAGCGTGACGACACCCTCCAACACGGAGAAGCGCAGGGGTACACCCGGCGCGAGCTCGTCCAATACGGCCCGGCGGATCTCCTCCTCCAGTTCCTCGTCCGGTCGCAGGAACACCTTCAGCAGGTCGCTGCGGCTGACGACACCCTCCAGCATGCCCACGTCGTTCACCACGGGCAGGCGCTTGACGTGCTTGCGGGCCATGATGCGCGCCGCTTCGGCGGTGGTGGCGCCCGGGTGCACGGTGACCGCCGGGCTCGACATCAGGTCCTCGGCGAGGACGGCGCCGGCTTTGGCGGCTTCGTCGAGCTGGTCCGGCAGGAGGGGTTCCGCACGGCGGAACTCCTCCTTGGGCAGCAGGTCGGCCTCCGAGACGACTCCGACGACCCGGCCCTCCCCCTCCAGGACGGGGACCGCACTCACCTTCCATTCGTGCATCAGCTCGACGATCTCCTTGTAGGACGCCTCCCGGCCGATGGCCACGGCGGTGTGCGTCATGACGTCGCTGACGGTGTAGCGCGATGCAGGCATGACCAGCTCCTTCACAGCGTTCGGTCACGGGTGCCGCCGCTCGCCCCGTGGGGCGTGGAGGCCGGATGGGACCCTGTCCCCATCTCAGCACCCGAGCGCATGCCTGAGCAGGGCCCTGTGGCCCACGACGGGGGTCCGAGTGGCCCCGAGCCGGCTCCGTCTCGCGCGCTGGAGGGTGCCCCGGAGCCGGTGGCCGCGGGCGGGGGCGCCTCAGGCCTTCGACGTGGCGTCGATCTCGCTGATCAGACCCTCGATGAGGCCCTTGATCTCGTCCCGGATGGGGCGTACGGCCTCGACTCCCTGTCCGGCGGGGTCCTCGAGCTGCCAGTCGAGGTAGGTCTTGCCGGGAAAGTACGGGCAGGCGTCCCCGCAGCCCATGGTGATGATGTAGTCGGAGGCCTGGGCGGCCTCGGGGGTGAGGACCTTCGGCTTCTGGTCGGAGATGTCGATGCCCAGCTCGGCCATGGCGGCGACGGCGGAGGGGTTGATCTGCTCGCCGGGCATGGAGCCGGCCGAGCGGACCTCGACGCGGTCGCCCGCGAGGTGGCGCAGGAACCCGGCCGCCATCTGGGAGCGGCCGGCGTTGTGGATGCACACGAACAGGACGGAGGCGGCAGGAGCGGAGGGCATCTGTTCTTCCTTCGGGTGAGGCGACCGCGGTGGGGAGCCGTCGGGCTGCGGAACTGCGGAACTGCGGAGCTGTGGGGTCTCGGCGCGCGGGCCGGTCGAACCCCTCGGCGATCCGGGTGTCGACGGCGTCGGCGGCCCCGGCCCGGGTGTCGGCCGGGCCGGGCGCGTGAGCCCGTTCAAGGGGCCGGCAGGGTCAGTTCAAGCTGGTGTCAGCCTCGGCTGATGTGACAGTATCAGCCCATGATGACGTCAGTCGACACTGATCTGATCCGGGTTCTGGCCGACCCGCTCAGGCTCCGGATCGTGACCCTGCTCGCATGTGAGACGCTCTGCACCACCCACCTGGTGGAGGAGACGGGCGCCAAGCAGACCAACCTCTCCAACCACATGAGGGTGCTGCGGGAAGCAGGGGTCGTCGAGACGGAGCCGTGCGGGCGGTACATCTACTACCGCCTGCGCCCGGAAGTCATCGAAGCCCTCGCCGGCCGGTTCGCCGACCTCGCCCGGACCGCGCGAGCGACCGCAGAGGCGAACGTCAAGCGGTCCTGCCCGTAGCTTTCGCGCCCCGCCTCAACTGTCCGAGGAGACACCGTCTTGACCGCGACCCAGCCCGTCGGCACCTCGATACCTGCCGACCCGCCCCGGCCCGCCCCCGGAGCGACCCCGCCCCGCACCCCGCTGATCTCCCGCGCGGCCGCCGAGCTGGTCGGCACCGCGGCCCTCGTCGCGGTCGTCGTCGGCTCGGGCATCCAGGCCGCGCGACTCACCCAGGACGTGGGCCTGCAGCTGCTGGCCAACTCCACCGCGACGGTGTTCGGGCTCGGCGTCCTGATCGCACTCCTCGGCCCGGTCTCCGGTGCCCACTTCAATCCCGCCGTGACGCTGGCCGAGTGGTGGACCGCCCGTCGTGGCGGCGCCGGCGTCAACGCCCGCGAGCTGGCCGTCTACCTGCCCTCGCAGGTCGCGGGGGCCATCGCGGGCGCGATCCTCGCGGACGCGATGTTCGGGGAACCGCTGGTCAAATGGTCCACCCAGGACCGCTCCGCCGGGAACCTCCTGCTCGGTGAGGTCGTCGCCACGGCCGGTCTGATCCTGCTGATCTTCGGTCTGGCGCGCACGGACCGGCTGCGCTTCGCTCCCGTCGCGGTCGCCTCGTACATCGGCGCCGCCTACTGGTTCACCTCCTCCACCTCCTTCGCCAATCCGGCCGTCACCATCGGGCGTGCCTTCACCGACACGTTCGCGGGCATCGCCCCGGCCTCGGTGCCCGGCTTCGTCGCCGTGCAGCTCGTCGGCGCCGTGGTGGGCCTGGCTCTGGTGGCGGTCATCTTCCTGCGCGGCACGGGGGACGGCGCGGCGCCCCCGGAGTGACGCGGGGTACGGGAGTGGCGGTGATCGGCGGCTGCTCGGCCCACTCGGCGCGGCTCGGGCGGCGGCCGCCCGAGC
>NZ_JBHYMC010000096.1:0-16241 GCF_042742535.1 Streptomyces sp. NPDC058880 | reverse complement strand
CCCCGGACCACTCCGGGCGCGGCGCCCCCGTGGTGTCTTCCGGACCCGGCGGCCTGTCGGGCGCTGGTGTGCGCTCAGCCGAGAGCCGCGTCGAGGATGCGCGACCACTGGGCCACGACACGGTCGCGGCGGGCCGCGTCGTCGGTCAGCACGTTCGCCAGCCCCAGGCCGCGGGCCATGTCGAGGAGGCCCTGCACGGTCTCCCGTACGCCGGGTACGGACTCGTCGGCGCCCAGCAGCTCGACCGCGATGCGATGGGTCTCGCGGCCGACCCGGGCCTCCAGCTCAGTGACCCTCGGGCGGAGCTGCTCCTCGTTGGAGGCGGCGACCCAGAGTTGGAGCGCTGCCCGGAAGAGGGCGCCCGTGTACAGGTCGACCAGCGCCTCCACCACGGCCGGGCGGGCGGCCGGACCGGCGTGGAAGAGGTCGCGCAGGGCGGTGGAGCGTTCCTCGGCCACGTACTCGACGGCGGCGGTGAACAGGTCCTCGCGGGTCGGGAAGTGGTGCTGGGCGGCTCCGCGGGAGACACCGGCGCGTTCGGCGACGACGGACACGGTGGAACCGGCCCAGCCGTGCTCGGCCAGGCAGGACACGGCCGCCTCCAGCAGGTGGCGGCGGGTGACGCGGCTGCGCGCCTGCTTGGGGCCGGTTGCGGCGGACGCCGCGCCCGTCACCGTGCCCATGACGGGTCCCGGCGTTCGAGGCGGGCGGTGATGCCCTCGCGGGCCTCGGCGGAGCCGAAGTGGTGCGCGGACAGTGCGGTGAGGGCGGCTCCGTCCCGCGCGAGAGCCGCGCGTACCGGTGCGGTGACCAGTCGTTTGGTCGCGGCGAGTGCCTGCGGTCCGGCCTTGCGCAGGCCCGCGAGGACAGGTGCGAGGGCCTCGTCGACGTCCTCCCCGTGCAGGGTGAGCAGACCGATCCGTGCGGCCTCGGCGGCGTCGAAGGCCTCGGCGGTCAGGACGTAGCGGGCTGCGGCGCGCGGATCGAGGCGGGGCAGGAGCGGCGCGGAGATGACGGCGGGGACCACACCCAGGTGGGTCTCCGTGAAGGCGTACGAGGACGTCGGGCCGGCGGCGGCGATGTCGCAGACGCCGAGCAGGCCGAGGCCGCCGGCCCGGACGTGTCCCGTGACCCGGGCGACGACGGGCTGGGGCAGCTCGGCGATCTCGCGGAGCAGGGCGACGAAGTCGGCCGGGGCGGTGGGGGACGTGAGGTCGGCGCCGGAGCAGAAGGTGGAACCGGTGTGCGTGAGGACGACGGCGCGTACGTCGGGGTCCGCGGCGGCCGCGGCGAAGGCGGCCCGGAGGTCGGCGACGAGCGCGGCGGAGAGCGCGTTGCGGTTGGCCGGGGAATCGAGGGTCAGGGTGGTGACTCCGGCCGCCGTTGTGGCGTGGACGGGTGTGGCCATGGCTCCTCCGGAGCGGTGGGCGGGGTGTACGGGTCCTCCGGGGGGGAGGTTATGCGGTGGCCCGTGTGGGGAGTTCGGCGGTGTCCGGGGCGGGACCGCGCCAGCGCCCCGGCCCCGGGCTCGCCCCTGCGGAGCACGGTCGGCGCGCGGCCCGGCCGCCTCGGACAGGCGGACCCGCCCCCGGACAGGCGGACCCGCCCCCGGACAGGCGGATCCGACCCCGGCGGGGCGGGGCAGTACCCCGAGGCCCGGCCGAACCCTGTGCGGGCCGGTCCGCGCGCGGTGCGGGCCGGTGCCCGGCGGGCGGGCCGCCCGGACGTGGGCGGGGCGGTGGCCGCGCGACCACCGGGCCGACTCCGCCGAGCGCCCCGCAGGGGCTCAGTACGACTTGGGGAGGCCAAGGGTCTGGTGGGAGACGAAGTTGAGGATCATCTCGCGGCTGACCGGGGCGATACGGGCCACGCGGGAGGCGGTGATGAGTGAGCCCAGGCCGTATTCGCGGGTGAGTCCGTTGCCGCCGAGGGTGTGGACGGACTGGTCCACGGCACGGACGCAGGCCTCGGCCGCGGCGTACTTCGCCATGTTCGCGGCCTCGCCCGCGCCCATGTCGTCACCCGCGTCGTACAGGGCGGCTGCCTTCCCGGTCATGAGGCGGGCCAGTTCCAGCTCGATGTGGGCCTGGGCCAGCGGGTGGGCCACGGCCTGGTGGGCTCCGATCGGCTCCTTCCACACCTGGCGGGTCTTCGCGTACTCGACGGCTCGGGCGAGGGCGTAGCGGCCCATGCCGATGGCGAAGGCGGCGGTCATGATGCGTTCGGGGTTGAGACCGGCGAAGAGCTGGAGGAGGCCCGCGTCCTCGTCGCCGACCAGGGCCGAGGCGGGCAGGCGTACCTCGTCCAGGGTGAGTTCGAACTGTTTCTCCGCCGCCTGCAGCTCCATGTCGATGGCCGAGCGGCCGAAGCCCGGGGTGTCGCGCGGGACGATGAACAGGCAGGGCTTGAGGGTGGGTGCGGCCCCGCCGGGTGATGCGGTCTCGGTGCGGCCGACGATGAGGGTGGCGTCGGCGATGTCGACGCCGGAGATGAAGACCTTGCGGCCGGTGAGGATCCAGTCGTCGCCGTCGCGGCGGGCCGTGGTGGTGATGCGGTGGGAGTTGGATCCGGCGTCGGGTTCGGTGATGCCGAAGGCCATGGTGCGGCTGCCGTCGGCGAGGCCGGGGAGCCAGCTCCGCTTCTGGTCGTCGGTGCCGAAGCGGGCGATGACGGTCCCGCAGATGGCGGGCGAGACGACCATCATGAGCAGCGGACAGCCCGCGGCGCCCAGCTCTTCGAGGACGATGGCCAGTTCGGCGATGCCGCTGCCTCCGCCGCCGTACTCCTCGGGGAGGTTGACGCCGAGGTAGCCGAGCTTCGCGGCCTCGGCCCACAGTTCGTCGGGGTGGCCGCCCTCGCGGGCGACGCGGTCGAGGTAGGCGCGGCCGTAGCGCTGCCCGAGGGCGGCGACGGCGGCGCGCAGGGCACGGTGTTCGGCGGACTCGATGGTGGGGCTCATGGCTGCGGTTCCTCCTGGACTACGGCGAGCAGGGCGCCGAATTCGACCTGTTGGCCGGTGACGGCGTGGAGCGCGGTGAGCGTGCCGGTGGCCGGAGCGAGGATGCGGTGCTCCATCTTCATGGCCTCCAGCCAGAGCAGGGGCTGCCCGGCGGTGACGGCGCTGCCGGGGGCGAGGCCCTCGGCGACGCGGACGACGGTGCCGGGCATGGGGGCGAGCAGGGAGCCCGGTTCGGTGCGGTCCTGGGGGTCCGGGAACCGGGGGACGGGGGTGAGGGTGTGGGATCCGAGCGGGGAGTCGACGTAGACCTCGGTGTTGCTCGCATTTCGTTTCACGTGGAACATCCGCCGGATGCCGTCGACTTCGAGGGTGACGAGGTGTCGTTCGGCCGACACCACTCGAACGCCGGGGTGGTCGACGGGGTGGTACTGGACCTCGTACGTGGTGCCGGCGCCGGTGTAGCGGCGGGTCTGCGGCTGGGAGCGGAGGTTGCGCCAGCCGCCGAGGCGGGCGGCGAGAGGCGCGTCCGGGGCGGGGGCGGCCTCGGCGAGAGCGGCGGCGAGAGCGGCGGTACCGGCGTCCGGGGCGGTGTCGGTGAGGGTGGCGAGGTGGCGCTCGTAGAAGCCGGTGTCGAGGTGTGCGGCGGTGAACTCGGGGTGGCGCAGGGAGCCGACGAGGAGTTCCCGGTTGGTGGTGAGCCCGTGGATGCGGGCTCCGGCGAGGGCGTGGGCGAGGGCGCGGACGGCTTCGGCGCGGGTGGGGGCATGGGCGACGACCTTGGCGAGCATGGGGTCGTAGTGGATGCCGACGGTGTCGCCGTCGGCGAAGCCGGTGTCGACGCGGACCCGGCCGGGGATGTCCAGGGTGTGCAGGACACCGGTCTGGGGGCGCCAGTCCTGGGCGGGGTCCTCGGCGTAGAGCCGGGCCTCGACGGCGTGTCCGGTGGGCTCCGGGGGTGCCGGGGGCAGGGCAGCGCCCTCGGCGACGCGCAGCTGGAGGGCGACCAGGTCGAGGCCGAAGACGGCTTCGGTGACGGGGTGTTCGACCTGGAGGCGGGTGTTCATCTCCAGGAAGTACGGGCGCCCGTCGGCGGTGACGAGGAACTCCACGGTGCCCGCGCCCCGGTAGGAGACGGCGCGGGCCGCGGCGACGGCGGCGGTGTGGAGGCTCTCGCGCAGGGTGTCCGGCAGGCCGGGCGCGGGGGCCTCCTCGATGACCTTCTGGTGGCGGCGTTGGAGGGAGCAGTCGCGGGTGCCGAGGGCCCAGACGGTGCCGTGGGCGTCGGCGAGGATCTGTACCTCGACGTGCCGGCCGCGCTCCACGTAGGGCTCGGCGAAGACCTCGCCGTCGCCGAAGGCGGAGGCCGCTTCGGCCGACGCGGCGTGCAGGGCCTCCTTGAGCGCGTCGAGGTCGCGGACCAGGCGCATGCCGCGGCCGCCTCCGCCGGCCGCGGCCTTGAGCAGGAGGGGCAGGTCGGCGGGGGTGGCGGTGGCCGGGTCGACGGGGTCGAGGAGCGGGACGCCGGCGGCGCGCATCAGTTGCTTGGCCCGGGTCTTGGAGGCCATGGCCTCGATGGCCTCGGGGGGCGGGCCGACCCAGGTGAGCCCGGAGTCCTGGACCTGGCGGGCGAAGTCGGCGTTCTCGGACAGGAAGCCGTAGCCGGGGTGCACGGCGTCCGCCCCGGCGGCAAGCGCGGCTTTGATGACGAGATCGCCGCGCAGGTAGGTGTCGGCGGGGGCCGCGCCCGGCAGCCGCACGGCTGCGTCGGCCGCGCGGACGTGCAGGGCGTCGGCGTCCGGGTCGGAGTGGACGGCCACGGTGGCCAGGCCGAGATCGCGGGCGGTGCGGAAGATCCGTACGGCGATCTCGCCCCGGTTGGCGACGAGGAGGGAGGTCAGGTGCGTCATGTGAGGGCTCACATCCGAAAGACGCCGAAGCCGCCACGGGCGCCCTCGACGGGGGCGTTGTGGACGGCCGACAGGCACAGGCCGAGGACGGTACGGGTGTCGCGCGGGTCGATGACGCCGTCGTCGTAGAGCCGCCCGGACAGGAACATCGGGAGGGACTCGGACTCGATCTGCGCCTCGACGAAGGCCCGCATGCCGGCGTCCTGTTCCTCGTCGTAGGGAAGTCCCTTGGCGGCGGCGGACTGCCGGGACACGATGGAGAGGACTCCGGCGAGCTGCTGGGGGCCCATGACGGCGGATTTGGCGCTGGGCCATGCGAAGAGGAAGCGGGGCTCGTAGGCGCGGCCGCACATGCCGTAGTGGCCCGCGCCGTAGCTGGCGCCGATGAGCACGGACAGGTGCGGGACCTTCGAGTTGGAGACGGCGTTGATCATCATCGAGCCGTGTTTGACGATGCCGCCCTGCTCGTACTCCTTGCCGACCATGTAGCCGGTGGTGTTGTGGAGGAACAGGAGCGGGATGTCGCGCTGGTTGGCGAGCTGGATGAACTGTGCGGCCTTCTGGGACTCGGGGCTGAACAGCACGCCCTGTGCGTTGGCGAGGATGCCCACCGGGTAGCCGTGCAGGGTGGCCCAGCCGGTGACGAGGCTGGTGCCGTAGAGCGGCTTGAACTCGTCGAAGTCGGAGGCGTCGACGATGCGGGCGATGACTTCGCGGGGGTCGAAGGGGGTCTTCAGGTCGGGCGGGACGATCCCGAGGAGCTCCTCCGGGTCGTAGAGGGGCTCCTCGGCCTTGGGCGGGTCCTGGTGGGGCTTGCGGTGGTTCAGGCGGGCCGCGATGCGGCGGGCCTGGCGGATGGCGTCGTACTCGTCGAGGGCGTAGTGGTCGGCGAGTCCGGAGGTGCGGGCGTGCATGTCGGCCCCGCCGAGGGACTCGTCGTCGCTCTCCTCGCCGGTGGCCATCTTGACCAGGGGCGGGCCGCCGAGGAACACCTTCGACCGGTCCTTGATCATGATGGTGTGGTCGGACATGCCGGGGATGTACGCCCCTCCGGCGGTGGAGTTGCCGAAGACCACCGCGACGGTCGGGATGCCCTCCGCGGAGAGCCGGGTGAGGTCGCGGAAGATCGCGCCGCCCGGGATGAAGATCTCCTTCTGGGAGGGCAGGTCGGCCCCGCCGGACTCCACGAGGCTGATGACGGGCAGGCGGTTCTGCCGGGCGATCTCGTTGGCCCGCAGCGCCTTCTTCAGCGTCCAGGGGTTGCTCGCGCCGCCGCGGACGGTGGGGTCGTTGGCGGTGACCAGGCACTCGACGCCCTCGACGGTGCCGATGCCGGTGACCATGGAGGCCCCGACGGGGTAGTCGCTGCCCCAGGCGGCGAGCGGGGACAGCTCCAGGAACGGCGTGTCGGGGTCGAGGAGCAGCTCGACGCGTTCGCGCGCCAGGAGCTTGCCTCGTTTCTTGTGGCGGGCCGTGTACCTGTCCCCGCCGCCCTCCAGGGCCTTGGCGTGCTCGGCGCCGAGGGCGTCGAGGCGCTCCAGCGCGGCCGTGCGGGCCCTGGTGTGCTCGGGGGCGTGCGGGTCGACGGTGGTGCGCAGACGGGTCATGGGCCGGTCCCCTCCGGGGGCGGGAGCAGGTGGACGGGGATGTCGAGGTGGCGGGCGCGCAGCCATTCGCCGAGGGCCTTGGCCTGGGGGTCGAAGCGGTGGCCGGAGGCGACACCGTCGCCGAGGATGCCGGTGACCGTGAAGTTCAGGGCACGCAGTCCCGGGAGTTCGTGCCGGTGCACGGCGAGGCCGCGGGTCTCGGGGAGCAGGGCCCGGAACCGGTCGACGGTCAGGGTGTCGCGCAGCCAGTCCCAGGCAGGGTCGGAGCGGACCCAGACTCCGACGTTGGCGTCGCCGCCCTTGTCGCCGCTGCGGGCCCCGGCCAGCACGCCGAGGGGGGCGCGGACGGTCTCCCGGGACTCCGCCCGGCACCCGGCGGGGGCTGCGGCCCCGGCCTCTTTGGAGGGCCCTCGCCCGTCTGCGGTGGGGGCCCCTCCCCCGGACCGTCGTGCCTCGGACACCGGTGGGGCCGGGACGGGGACGGTCATCGGCATCCGGGTGCCGTCCGGGAGGACCGCGGTGTGCGGGACCTGATCCGCGGGGACGAAGACCGAGGAGAAGACCCCGTACGGCTGGGCCGGGCCGGGCGGGGCCGTGACGTGGAAGCCCGGGTAACTGCCGAGGGCGAGCTCGACGGCCGTCGAGGTCAGGGCCCGGCCGACCCGGTCCGGGGACGGGTCGCGGACCACCAGGCGCAGCAGGGCGCTCGCCGCCTCCTCCGTGTCGGCGTCCGTGTGGTCGGTTCGGGCCAGGGTCCAGACGGCGTCGGCGACGCCCTCCAGGGTCTCGGCGAGCTGGGAGCGGACCAGTTGCGCCTTCGCCTCGATGTCGAGGCCGGTGAGGACGAAGACCACCTCGTTGCGCCAGCCGCCGAGCCGGGTCACGCCCACCTTGAGGGTGGCGGGCGGGCGCTCCCCGCGCGTTCCCGTGACGCGTACGCGGTCGACGCCGTCGCCGGTCAGCCGGACGGTGTCCAGGCGGACCGTGACGTCCGGGCCCGGGTAGCGGATGCCCTGTGTCTCGTAGAGGAGTTGGGCGGTGACGGTGCCGGTGGTGACGGCTCCGCCGGTGCCGGGGTGTTTGGTGATGACCGCCGAGCCGTCCTCGGAGATCTCCGCGAGCGGGAAGCCGGGGCGCTGGACGTCGTGGGCGGTGAAGAAGGAGTAGTTGCCGCCGGTGGCCTGGGTGCCGCATTCCAGGACATGGCCCGCGACCACCGCTCCCGCCAGCCGGTCGTGGTCCTCCGGGGTCCAGTCGAACCACCAGGCCGCCGGGCCGCTGACCAGTGCGGCGTCCGTGACCCGGCCGGTGACGACCACGTCGGCGCCGGCCCGCAGGCAGGCGGTGATCCCGGCGCCGCCGAGGTAGGCGTTGGCCGTCAGGGCGCCGTCCTGGCGGGCGGTGAGGTCGTCGCCCTCGACGTGGGCCACGGAGACGGGCACACCCACCGTGGCCGCCAGTTTCCGCACGGCGTCGGCGAGTCCGGCCGGATGGAGGCCGCCCGCGTTCGTGACGATCCGTACGCCCCGTTCGTGCGCGAGCCCGAGGCCCTCCTCCAACTGGCGCAGGAAGGTCTTGGCGTAGCCGAGGTCGGGGTTCTTCAGGCGGTCCCGGCCCAGGATCAGCAGGGTCAGCTCGGCCAGGTAGTCCCCGGTCAGCACATCGAGGGGACCGCCGGTGAGCATCTCGCGCAGGGCACTGAAGCGGTCCCCGTAGAAACCGGACGCGTTGCCGATGCGCAGCGGCCGCCGGTTCATCAGGCGGTCCCCCGGTCCGGTCCGGCGCCCGGCTCGCGCCCCGCTCCCGCAGGTCCGGCGAAGGCCTGGGCGATGTCCAGCCAGCGCTCGGCGTCCGGGCCGGTCGCCGTCAGGGCCAGGTCGGCGCGGTGGGCGCGCCGGGTCACCAGCAGGCAGAAGTCGAGGGCCGGGCCGGTGACCCGCTGCGGGGCCTGCGGCGGCCCGTACGCCCAGACCCGCGCGCCGTCGGGGGCGGCCAGCTCCACCCGGAACTCCCCCTCGGGCGCGGGCAGTCCGCGTACGGCGTGGGCGTAGTCGCGGGCTCGTACGCCGATGCGCGCCACATGGCGCAGCCGGGCGGTCGGGGTGCGGCGCACTCCGAGCGCGTCGGCGACGTCCTGGCCGTGCGCCCAGGTCTCCATCAGGCGGGCGCCGGCCATCGAGGCGGCCTTCATGGGCGGCCCGTACCAGGGGAATCGGGTGTCGGACGAGGCGCTGGCCAGGGCCTGCGCAAGCGCGTCGCGCGTGTCCCGCCAGCGGCTGAGGAGCTCGGCGGGCGGCAGCGCCGCGCCCTCGCGCGCGCCGTCGTCGACGAAGGAGTCGGGGGCCTTCAGTGCTTCCTCGACCATGGCGCCGAAGCCGGTGGCGTCGGTGAGGGAGAGCAGCGAGGCCCGGTCGGTCCAGTGCAGATGGGCGATCTGGTGGGCGATGGTCCAGCCGGGCGCGGGAGTGGGCCGGGCCCAGTGGGGGGCGGGCAACCGCTCCACGAGGGCGTCGAGTTCGCGTCCCTCCTCGCGCAGATCGGTGAAGACGGCGACGGCGTCGTCGACGGCGGCGGCGTCGTCGACGGCGGCGGCGGTGGACGAATCGGGCACGATGCGCTCCCCTTCTCGGCGTGAGGGGAAGACTGGCAGCAGCCAAGAAAACAATCAAGCACGCTTGCATGATTTTTTCGAGCGACCCTCGCCGAGTGGCGTCTTCTCGCCACCCGACCCAAACCAGTTGAATCCGCGGGCAGTTGATCCACACCGGGACGGAGTGCAGGTCTCACGGCGCGACCGCGCCGGAGAGCACGGAGGGCGATTCAGGCCGTAAGCCGGAAACCCGCGAAACGTCACCGGATGTCCCGTCGATACTGAACGCTCCGCTCCGGGCCCGGGCGGGCGACCACGTTCGTGTCACTCGACGAAGAGGATGAACTGACGTGACCCCAGCCGCCCGACCCTCCTTCTCCCTCTATCCCGAACTCGATGCGACCGCCCTCGGCGCCTTCGTCTCCGCGCTGGAGAGCGGCGACGTCACCGGCCTGCCGCCCGCCCGCGCCGCCGGGGTCGCCGAGGCCCGCGCCCGCAGCGTCTTCACCCGCGGCAAGGTCACCGGCGCCGACGGCGACCTCCTCGACGCGGCCCTGTGGCGGCACACCGGGATCCGGCCCCGCCCGATGATCGTCATGCCCTCGCCCTGGACCAGCCTGGGCTGGCTCGTCTACGCCGTGCAGGCCACGCTGTTCGCGGCCCGCGGCTACGACGTCATCGCCTACTCGGCCCGCGGCTTCGGCGGCTCCGAGGGACAGGTCGACGTGGCCGGCCCGCTCGACGTGGCCGACGGCAGCCGCGCCCTGGACCACCTGATCGAGCGCAGCACCGGCCCCGTGACGAAGGTCGGCTTCCTCGGGGCCTCGTACGGCTCGGGCATCGGCCAGCTGGTCGCCGCGCACGACACCCGGGTCGACGCCGTGGTCGCACTCAGCAGCTGGGGCGACCTCGGCGAGGCCTTCCACGAGAACTCCACCCGGCACGTGGCAGCGGTGCGGGCCCTGCTCGAAGCGGCGGCGAAGGCCCGGCTGAGCCCACAGACGCGGAGCGCCTTCGACCACCTGCTGACCGGCAGCGACATCCGGGGCGTCCTGCGGTGGGCCGAGGTCCGCTCGCCCCTCACCCACGTCAAGGAACTCAACCGCCGCCAGGTTCCGGTCTTCTTCTCGCACGCCTGGCACGAGACCCTCTTCCCGCTCAACCAGACCCTCAGGATGTTCAACGAGCTCACCGGGCCCAAGCGGCTCGCCGTCTCCGTCGGGGACCACTCCGGCCCCGAGACGGCGGGCGTCCTCGGCCTGCCGAACCGGATCTGGACCGACGCCCACCGCTGGTTCGACCACCACCTCAAGGGCATCGACAACGGCATCGACGGCGAGGGGCAGTTCCTCGGCGAGGTCATGTGGAGCAGAACCCTCGAACCCCGCCCGACCTGGCCCTCCGCCACCGAACGGCTGCACCGCCTCTACCTCGCGGGCGACGGCGGGCTCGGGCCCGAGACGGTGGCCGGATGGACGGCGACCGTGCTGTGCGGGATGGACACCCCGGCGACCGTCGCCGACAGCGTCGTCGCGTCCGGGTACGCGGAGATGGCCGGCCGCCCGAAGGCCTACCCGGCCGAGGGGATCGACCGCACGGTCGCCGCCGTCTGGACGGCCGAACCGGCCGCGGAGACCGTCCGACTGCGCGGCACGCCCCGGCTCCGCGTGACCTACCGGGCCGCGAACCCGGGCTCCACCTTCGTCGCGTACCTCTTCGATGCGGGCCCGGACGGCACGGCCCACCTCATCACCCACGCTCCGTTCAGCGACCTCCAGTCACCGCCGGACAGCCTGATCAGCGCGGACATCGAGCTCCAGGCCACGGCGTACGACGTGCGGCGCGGCCACCGTCTGATGCTGGTGATCGACGCCCGCGACCCGTTCTACGCCGACGCCAACCTGCCCCGCGCGACGCTGGCCTTCACCTCGCCGGAGGCCACCCCGTCGTGCCTGGACCTCCCCCTCGGCTGATGCCGTGCGCCCGCCCAGCCGGTCCCCCGCGGCCGTCCGGGCGGGCGCACGCTCCACAGATGACGCACGGAACACAGCTCCGGTTGCAGGGTTCCGGACGGAGCGGGAACGGGATCTCGGCGGTCCGGTACGAGTGGGGCGCGGGGGCGGCTCCGGGGACGGCGGCCGGGCGGCCGGCCATCCCTCAGCCGGGCTGTTTTCCGATCTGGGAGCGGACCGCGCCCATGCTGGCCGCGATGACGAGGGCGATGGCCAGGGCGTCCAGCGCCGACAGGGCCTGGTTCAGGACGAGGAAGCCCGCGGTGGCGGCGATGGCGGGTTCCAGGCTCATCAGGATCGCGAAGGTGGGGGCCGGCATCCGTCGCAGCGCCAGGAGTTCCAGGGTGTAGGGCAGGACGGACGACAGTACGGCCACGCCCACGCCCAGGGCGAGGGTGCTCGGGACCAGCAGGTCCGAGCCCGCTTCGTAGACGCCCAGCGGCAGCGAGAGGACGGCGGCGGCGGCCATCGCCAGGGCCAGTCCGTCCGCCTGCGGGAACCGGCGGCCGGTGCGCGCGCTGAACACGATGTACGCGGCCCACATGGCGCCCGCGCCGAGCGCGAAGGCCGCGCCCAGCGGGTCGAGGGAGCCGAAGCCGAGGCCGCCGCCTCCGTGGCCGGACAGCAGGGCCACTCCGCCGAGGGCGAGGCCGGCCCACAGCAGATTCACCAGGCGGCGGGAGACCACGACGGACAGGGCCAGCGGCCCGAGGACCTCCAGGGTGACCGCCGGCCCGAGCGGGATCCGGTCGATGGCCTGGTAGAAGAGGCCGTTCATGGCGGCCATCGCCACGCCGAACGCGACCACGGTGCCCCAGTCGGAGCGCGTGTACCCGCGCACCTTCGGCCGGCACAGGAGCAGCAGCACGATCGCGGCGGCCGCGAGGCGCAGGGTGACCACGCCCGCAGCACCCGCCCTCGGCATGATCATGACGGCGAGGGCGGCACCGAACTGGACCGAGACACCCGCCGAGACCACCAGTGCCACCGGGCCGAAACGGGACCGGACCCCTGGGACGGAGGGGTCGGCGGAGTGTGCGGCGGCGGGGCTGGTCGTCGGGGACGCGGAAGGTGCGGGCATGCAGCCAGCCTAAGCCCTCGTAAGGAGTGTCGCCGCTTCTCTTTCCTTACATGCCCGTTAGGGCCGCGTGCCGGCTGCGGGCCCGTGGGACTCTTCGGCCGCCAGCCCTTCCGCGAGGAGTTCCACGAGGTGACGGGCCCGCACTCCGCCCAGCTCGGCGATCTGGGTCCGGCAGGAGAACCCGTCCGCCTGGACCAGCGCGCCCGGCGGGGCCGTGCGCAGCGACGGCAGGAGCTGCTCCTCCGCACAGGCCACCGACACCTGGTGGTGTCCCGGCTCGAAGCCGAAGTTCCCCGCGAGACCGCAGCAGCCTCCGGCCGGCTCCCCGGCGAGCCCGGCGCGCTCGCGCAGCCGGCGGTCGGCGCCGTCCCCGAGGACGGCGTGCTGGTGGCAGTGGGTCTGGCCGACCAGCGGACGGTTCAGACGGGGCGGCCGCCAGCCGGGCGCGTACTCCTCCAGGGTCTCGGCGACGGTGCGTACGGCGGCCGCCAGGCGGGCCGCGCGCGGGTCGGCGGGGAGCAGGGCGGGCAGGTCGGTGCGCAGGGCCGCGGCGCAGCTCGGTTCGAGGACGGTGACGGGTCCGGCGACCTCGCCGAGGGTGTCCAGGGTGCGGCGCAGGACCTTGCGGGCCCGGTCGAGGCGGCCGGTGGAGAGGTAGGTCAGGCCGCAGCAGATCCGGCCGCCGCCGCGGGGGACGGTCACGTCGAGGCCGGCCGCCCGGAGCACCCGGAGCGCGGCGTGGCCGACCTCGGGGGCGAGGTACTCCGTGAACGTGTCGGGCCACAGGACGACGGCCGGCCCGGACACGGGGCCGGCCGCACCCGCGCCCCGGGTGAACGGCCGCTTCGCGAGTTCCGGCAGGGCCCGTTCGCGGGCCAGGCCCGGCACGGGCACCGGCAGCAGGCGCAGGGCCGCGTTGACGGCGCCCGCCGCCCGCAGGCGGTGGATCAGGCGCAGCCATCCCGGCAGGCCGCCGAGCGTGTAGTGGGCCGCCGGCCGGATGCGGCCGGCCCAGTGGTGGTGCAGGAACTCCGACTTGTACGCGGCCATGTCGACGCCGACCGGGCAGTCGCTGCGGCAGCCCTTGCACCCCAGGCACAGGTCGAGGGCCTCGGCGACCTCCGGCGAACGCCAGCCGCCGGTGACGACCTCCCCGGCGAGCATCTCGTGGAGCAGCCGCGCGCGGCCGCGCGTGGAGTGCTGTTCCTCGCCGGTGGCCCGGTAGGAGGGGCACATCACGCCCGGTCCGCCCGGCTCGCCGGTCCGGCACTTGGCGACGCCGACGCACCGTGCGACCTCGGCGGCGAACGGGGTGGCCGGGAGGACCTCGAAGCGGAGGTTCTCGTCCAGCCGGGCGGGCCTGACCAGCATCCCCGGGTTCATCCCGCCCGCCGGGTCCCACACGTCCTTGTAGGCGCCGAAGAGCCGGATCACCTCGTCGCCGTACATCTTCGGCAGGAGTTCGGCACGCGCCTGCCCGTCGCCGTGTTCGCCCGAGAGGGATCCGCCGTGGGCGACGACGAGATCGGCGAGTTCCTCGGAGAAGGCCCGGTAGCGGGTCCGGCCGGCCGCGGAGGCGAGGTCGAAGTCGATGCGCGCGTGGACGCAGCCCTCGCCGAAGTGCCCGTACGGGGTGCCGTGCAGCCCGTGGGCGGCCAGCAGGGACCGGAACTCCCTCAGGTACGCGCCCAGCCGGGCCGGCGGGACCGCGCAGTCCTCCCAACCGGGCCAGGCCATCCGCCCGTCGGGCGTTCTGGTCGCGGTGCCGGCGGCGTCCTCGCGGATCCGCCACAAGGCCCGCTGCCGGGCCGGGTCGGTGACCACCAGCACGTCCAGTGCGTCCGCGCCGCGGGCGACGGCCCGCGCCCCGCCCTCGTCCGGCATCTCGACGAACAGCCAGGCCCGCCCCCGGGGCAGTGCCGCGGGCCGGCCCGCCGGGCCGGCGGCCCCGCCCACCAGGTCCTCGGCCATGCCCTCGACCGTGAGCGGCCGGTACGGGAGCAGCCCGGCGGCCGCGTCCGCCGCCGCGCTCTCGTCGGAGTACCCGAGGACGGCCAGGACGGGCGCAGGCGGCAGTTCGACGAGGCGCACCACGGCCTCGGTGACCACGGCGAGGGTGCCTTCGCTGCCGCAGAAGGCCGGTGCGAGCCGCACACCGCGTTCGGGCAGCAGCGCGTCGAGGGCGCCGTAGCCGGAGATCCTCCGCGAGAAGGCGGGCGGCATGCCGGTGCGCAGCAGGCCGAGGTGCGCGCCGACGAGGTCCCGCAGGCCGTCCGGGGCGCCCTGCCAGCCGGTGCCGATGCGGTGGGGCACGCCCCCGTAGGCGGTCACGGCGAGTTCGGTGACGTTGTCGGCGGTGGTTCCCCAGGCCACGGAGTGGGCGCCGCACGCGTTGTTGCCGATCATGCCGCCCAGGGTGCAGCGGGAGTGGGTGGAGGGGTCGGGCCCGAAGGTCAGTCCGTACGGGCGCACCGCGTCCCGCAGCCGGTCGAGGACCAGGCCCGGCTGGACGACGGCGGTGCGGGCGGCCGGGTCGACGGACAGCAGGGCGTTCATGTGCCGGGTGAGGTCGAGGACCACGCCGACACCGGTGGCCTGCCCGGCGATGGAGGTGCCGCCGCCCCGCGGGACGACGGGCACGCCCGCGTCGGCGCACACCCGCAGTGCGGCCGCGACGTCGTCGGCGTCGCGCGGGGCGACGACGCCGAGGGGGACGCGCCGGTAGTTGGAGGCGTCCATGGTCACGAGGGCGCGTGCCGCGGCGCTGAAGTCCACCTCCCCGCGCAGCTCCGCCCGCAAGGTCCGCTCGACTTCACCGGGTGTCGTCACGGAGCCCAGCCTGCCACCGTCCCGCCGCGTCTCATCCGGTGGACGCGCTTCCGAAGCGTGGCTCCGGACCCGATACGCTCCGCTCGTGGCTGAGATCCAGATTCCCGCTGACATCAAGCCCGCCGACGGACGCTTCGGCGCGGGCCCCTCCAAGGTGCGGACCGAGGCGCTGGACGCCCTCGCCGCCACCGGTACCTCCCTGCTCGGAACCTCACACCGCCAGGCCCCGGTCAAGAACCTGGTCGGATCGGTGCGCCAGGGCATCCGGGACCTCTTCTCCCTCCCCGAGGGCTACGAGGTGATCCTGGGCAACGGCGGCTCCACCGCCTTCTGGGACATCGCGACCGCCGGTCTCATCGAGCGGAAGTCCCAGCACCTGACCTTCGGCGAGTTCTCCTCGAAGTTCGCCAAGGCGGCGAAGCTGGCGCCGTGGCTGGACGAGCCGTCCGTGATCTCCTCCGAGCCGGGCACGCACCCCGAGCCGGTGGCCGAGGCGGGTGTGGACGTGTACGCGTACACCCACAACGAGACCTCCACGGGTGTCGCCGCACCGGTCCGGCGGGTCGCGGGCGCGGACGCCGGGTCCCTCGTTCTGGTGGACGCGACCTCGGGCGCCGGCGGTCTGCCGGTGGACATCACCGAGACGGACGTCTACTACTTCGCGCCGCAGAAGTCTTTCGCCTCCGACGGCGGCCTGTGGCTGGCGGCGTTCTCCCCGGCGGCCCTGGAGCGCGCGGCCCGGGTGCACGCGTCGGGCCGGCACATCCCGGAGTTCTTCTCCCTGCCGACGGCGATCGACAACTCGCTGAAGAACCAGACGTACAACACCCCGGCGCTGGCCACGCTCTTCCTGCTGGACCAGCAGTTGGAGTGGATGAACGGCCAGGGCGGCCTGGAGTTCACCACGGGCCGTACGGCCGCCAGTGCGCGCCACCTGTACGGCTGGGCGGAGACGTCCAAGTACGCGACGCCGTTCGTCACCGACGCCGACAAGCGCTCCGCCGTCATCGGCACGATCGACTTCTCGGACGACATCGACGCGGCGGCCGTCGCGAAGGTGCTGCGCGCCAACGGGATCGTGGACACCGAGCCGTACCGCAAGCTCGGCCGCAACCAGCTGCGCATCGCGATGTTCCCCGCGATCGACCCCGCGGACGTCCAGGCGCTGACGGCCTGCATCGACTACGTGATCGAGAAGCTCTGACCGGAGTCCGTCCGGTACCGCGGGAGCCCCCGGTGACGTCCCGTCACCGGGG
>NZ_JBHYMC010000095.1:0-17029 GCF_042742535.1 Streptomyces sp. NPDC058880 | reverse complement strand
ATTTTTGGCACGCTGTTGAGTTCTCAAGGAACGGACGCTTCCTTTGTACTCACCCCAGCGACACTCGCTGCGGCTTTCCTCCGGGCTTTCGTTCTACTGTCTTGCGTTTCCGACTCTATCAGACTCTTTCGTGTCCGATTTCCTCGGCGCTTTCCAGGTTTCCGCTTTTGCGTTTCCCTTTCCGGCGATTCCAACCTTACCAGACCATTTCCGCGCCTTGCTTCTCGAAAGTTGCAATCGGCTTGGATTGGAATTCTGAGGCCGTTGGAGGGCCTTTCCCTTTCGGGCGGATCAGACCATATCAGGTTTCCCCGGGTCTGATTGCCACCGGCCGCACGACTGGGCCCGGACACACGTGTGTTCCGGGTTGCCTTGCTGGGTGGAGACGTAAACGTACTGGAGCGGGGCCCCCGGATGCAAATCCGGTTGCCCCGCTCCGGTGACGGCGCTAAGGCGAGGGCCTGGATCAGACCTCGACGACGACCGGGAGGATCATCGGGCGCCGGCGGTAGCTGTCCGAGACCCACTTGCCCATCGTGCGACGGACGAGCTGCTGGATCTGGTGCGGTTCGGCAACCCCGTCGGCCGCGGCGCGGGCGATGGCTTCCTCGATCTTCGTGATGACCGGGCCGAAGGCCGCGTCGTCGATGCCGGAGCCGCGGGCCTGGATGTTCGGGCCGCTGACCACCTTGCCGGTGGTGCTGTCCACCACGACGTAGACCGAGATGATGCCCTCGTCGCCGAGGATCCGGCGGTCCTTGAGGGAGGACTCGGTGACGTCGCCGACCGAGAGGCCGTCCACGTAGACGTAGCCGGCCTGCACCTTTCCGGAAATACGGGCCTTGCCGTCGACGAGGTCGACGACGACGCCGTCCTCGGCGATGACGATCCGGTCCTTGGGGACGCCCGTCATGGCACCGAGTTCGGCATTGGCACGCAGGTGGCGCCATTCGCCGTGGACCGGCATCAGGTTCCGCGGCTTGCAGATGTTGTAGAAGTACAGCAGCTCGCCGGCCGAGGCGTGGCCCGAGACGTGCACCTTGGCATTGCCCTTGTGGACGACGTTGGCGCCCCAGCGGGTCAGGCCGTTGATCACGCGGTAGACGGCGTTCTCGTTGCCCGGGATCAGGGACGACGCCAGGATCACCGTGTCGCCGGGGACGATCCGGATCTGGTGGTCGCGGTTCGCCATGCGGGACAGCGCCGCCATCGGCTCGCCCTGGGAGCCGGTGCAGACCAGCACGACCTCCTCGGGCGGCAGGTCGTCGAGCGTCTTGACGTCCACGACGAGGCCCGCCGGGACCCGGAGGTATCCCAGGTCGCGGGCGATACCCATGTTGCGGACCATCGAACGGCCGACGAAGGCGACCCGGCGGCCGTACTCGTGGGCGGCGTCGAGGATCTGCTGGATGCGGTGCACGTGGCTGGCGAAGCTGGCCACGATGATCCGGTGGTGGGCGTTGGCGAAGACGTTCCGCAGGACCGTGGAGATCTCGCGCTCCGGCGGGACGAAGCCCGGGACCTCGGCGTTCGTCGAGTCGGACAGCAGGAGGTCGATGCCCTCCTCGCTCAGGCGCGCGAAGGCGTGCAGGTCCGTGAGCCGCTTGTCCAGCGGGAGCTGGTCCATCTTGAAGTCGCCGGTGGCGACGACCAGGCCCGCGCCCGTGCGGATGGCCACGGCCAGCGCGTCCGGGATGGAGTGGTTGACCGCGATGAACTCACAGTCGAAGGGGCCGAGGCCCTCGCGCTCCCCCTCCTTCACCTCAAGGGTGTAGGGGCGGATGCGGTGCTCCTGGAGCTTGGCCTCGATGAGGGCCAGCGTCAGCTTGGAGCCGATCAGCGGGATGTCCGGCTTCTCCCGCAGGAGGTAGGGGACGGCGCCGATGTGGTCTTCGTGGCCGTGGGTGAGGACGATGCCCTCGATGTCGTCGAGGCGGTCCCGGATGGACGAGAAGTCCGGCAGGATCAGGTCGATGCCGGGCTGCTCCTCCTCGGGGAAAAGGACACCGCAGTCGACGATCAGGAGGCGGCCGTCGTACTCGAAGACGGTCATGTTGCGGCCGATCTCGCCGAGGCCACCCAGGGGGGTGACCCTGAGGCCGCCCTTGGGCAGCTTCGGCGGCGGACCGAGTTCCGGATGCGGATGGCTCAAAAGTGTCTCCTCACCACGCACGCCACGTACCCGGAAGGCACGTGGCGCGCATGTCATTCGTGCACTTGCTGTTGTCTGCTCTGTATTTGTTCGGTGGTGCTTATTGAGTTGTGAAGTCTGTTGTCAGAGCTGTACCCCGCCCGCGGCAAGATCGATCTTGAGCTGGGCCGTCTCTTCGTCGGTCAGTTCGATCAGCGGGAGTCGCAGCGGGCCGGCCGGCAGGCCCTGGAGCTTCAGCGCGGCCTTGGTCGTCATCACACCCTGGGTGCGGAACATCCCGGTGAAGACGGGGAGCAGCTTCTGGTGGATCTCGGCAGCCTTCTGGACGTCTCCGGCGAGGTGGGCCTCCAGCATCGCCCGCAGCTCGGGCGTGACCAGGTGGCCCACGACGGAGACGAAGCCGACGGCGCCCACTGACAGGAGCGGCAGGTTCAGCATGTCGTCGCCCGAGTACCAGGCGAGGCCGCTCCGTGCGATCGCCCAGCCGGCCTGGCCGAGGTCGCCCTTGGCGTCCTTGTTGGCCACGATACGGGGGTGCTCGGCCAGCCGGACCAGGGTTTCGGTCTCGATCGGGACACCGCTGCGGCCGGGGATGTCGTAGAGCATGACCGGCAGCTCGGTGGCGTCGGCGATCGCCGTGAAGTGCCGGTAGAGGCCCTCCTGCGGGGGCTTGCTGTAGTACGGGGTCACGGCGAGCAGGCCGTGTGCGCCGGTGCGCTCGGCCTGGCGGGCCAGCTCCAGCGTGTGGCGGGTGTCGTTCGTACCGATGCCGGCGACCACGTGGGCGCGGTCTCCGACGGCTTCGAGGACGGCTCGTACGAGGTCGTTTTTCTCCGCGTCGGTGGTGGTGGGCGACTCGCCGGTGGTGCCGTTGATGATCAGACCGTCGTTGCCTGCGTCCACCAGGTGGACGGCGAGCTGCTGCGCGCCGTCGAGATCGAGAGCGCCATCCGCCGCGAACGGCGTGATCATGGCGGTGAGGACCCGCCCGAAGGGGGTCTGCGGAGTCGAGATCGGAGCCATGGGTAACACGCTACTCGCTGCCATGCTCGCGGTGTCCCCTCGGGGGACGTCAACAGGGTGTTGGACGCCGGCACTGCCTGCTCGGGGGTTCAGGCAGTGCCGGGTCCGTTTGATCAGCCTAGATGAAGTTTACGAAACGTCGCAATACGGACACTTCGGACTTGACTCCGTACATCTGTACGCTGCGGGCACATCGGCCTGCAACGGCCCTTACGGGGCAACGCGACCGTTGCCGTTGTACGCGGCGTACGTCAGCGGCATGAGCCGGGCCCAGTGCTGCTCCATCTTCTCGCCGACCATCTCGATCTCCCGCTGCGGGAAGGACGGGACGGTGGCGAGCTCGTGCTGGGTGCGCAGACCGAGGAAGTGCATCAGCGAGCGCGCGTTGCAGGTGGCGTACATCGAGGAGAACAGGCCGACCGGCAGGACCGAACGGGCCACCTCTCGGGCTACGCCCGCGGCGAGCATCTCCCGGTAGGCCTCGTACGCCTGAACGTACGAGTCCTCCATGACGCGCGCGGTCAGCTCTTGCTGCGCCTGGGTGCCCTCGACGAAGACGTACTTGCCGGGGCGGCCCTCCTGGACGAGCTTGCGCTCGGCGTCGGGGACGTAGAAGACCGGTTCGAGCTCCCTGTAGCGGCCCGACTCCTCGTTGTACGACCAGCCCACGCGGTGCCGCATGAACTCGCGGAAGACGAAGATCGGGGCGCTGATGAAGAAGGTCATCGAGTTGTGCTCGAAGGGGCTGCCGTGACGGTCCCGCATCAGGTAATTGATGAGCCCCTTCGAGCGCTCCGGGTCCTTCTGGAGCTCCTCCAGCGACTGCTCGCCGGCCGTGGAGACGCGAGCCGCCCAGAGCACGTCGGAGTCGGCGGCGGAGTGCTTTACCAGCTCCACCGTCACGTCGCTGCGGAAGCTGGGTTTCAGATCTGAAGCGGCGGTCTCGCTCACCGGGGGTCCTTCCAAACGTGCGTCCTGGGGCGCGCCCACTCTACGGCGCGCCTCGCCGGTCCCCGTGCACGCTCACCTGCCGCCGGTGCACCGGCGCAGCTGACGCGCAGCCACGAATTCCGGTCGATGTCCGCATATCCGGCACGGATTGGGCGGCCCGTACGTCCTACAGGACAGAACGCACACGCATCGAGCCCGAGGAGATTGCCTCTCATGTTTCGCCGGAGCGAACCCGTCCCGTTCGCCTTCGTCGCCGAGGCCGACCGCTTCCGCAGCAATGTCACTCCACCGCCGCGCGAGCGCCTGGGCAGGGCCCAGTTGACCGCCCGTAGTCTGGTCGGCCTGACCGTGGTCGCGGGGCTCGCCGGCTCGCTGCTCTTCGGAATACCCGCACTGCAGCCGAACAAGGCCCCGGAGAAGTCGCAGCAGTCGACTGCGTCCGAGGGGCGGTAGCCTCACGGGCACAGCCCTACCGAACGTGCATGTGAGTGAGGTCCAGCCGTGCCCCTGCCCTTCCTGACGGCCGACGGCGTGTCCGACGCGGACGACGACGGCGACGAGGTCCTGGCCCACGCCGACGACGACCGCTGGCAACGCCCCTACCGGCCCGGCCCCTGGCGCGTGGCCATCTCCGCGGTGCTGCTGCTGCTGTCCGCCTTCATGCTCCTGGCCACCATGATCGTCGCCTTCGCCGGCGGCGGCTGGGCCGGCGCGGGCGCGTGCCTGGTCGCCGCACTCGCCGTCCTCGCTTCGGCGCTGCAGATGCTGCGCGTGGGCGTATGGGTCAGCCGTACGGGCCTGCGCAGGGTCGGCTTCTTCGTCACCCGGACGATCGCCTGGAACGCTGTCACCGAGATCCGCACGGTGCAGCAGCCGGTGCGCTGGCTCGGCCTGCCGCGGACCGTTCAGGGGCAGGCACTGACGGTGTCCGCCCGGGGCGTCGAGGAGCCGCCGGTGCTGCTGACCGACCACAGCGCCGACTTCCTGTCACGGGCCGAGGCCTTCGACCGGGCCGCGGACGCGGTCGAAGCCTGGGCCGAGGAGTACCGGCCGGTGCCCGCCTGACCCCGGGTCGCGGGGTACGACGGGACACGCCGCGAAGGGCCCGTACAGGTGTCAGACCTGTACGGGCTTCTTGTCGTGCAGGGCGATCGCCCGCTGCATGGCCTTGCGCGCCCGCGGGGTGTCCCGGGCGTCGTGGTAGGCGACGGCCAGCCGGAACCAGCTGCGCCAGTCCCCCGGCGCGTCCTCGGTCTCGGCCTTGCGGCGTGCGAAGACCTCGTCGGCGGAATCCCGCAGGATCCGGCCGTACTGGTCGCGCTCCAGCTCGTCCACGGGCAGTCCGCCCTCGGCCTCCAGCTCAACGGCCAGCTGGTTGGCCCTGGTGACGAACTGCGTGTTCTTCCACAGGAACCAGACGCCGATGAACGGCAGGATCAGCACGGCCACCCCGAAGGTGACGGTGAGCCAGGTGCCCTGTCGGATCAGCAGCAGTCCCCGGCTGCCGACCAGGACGAAGTAGACGACCAGCACGGCGGCCGTGATGAAATACGTGATCTTCGCGCGCATCGTGAATCAGTCCGGTCAGCCCAGGTCGAGGAAGTTTTCCAGGCCGAAGGTGAGGCCCGGGGTCTGCGCCACGCGGCGCGCGCCGAGCAGGATGCCCGGCATGAAGCTGCTGTGGTGCAGGGAGTCGTGGCGGATGGTCAGGGTTTCGCCCTCGCCGCCGAGGAGGACCTCCTGGTGCGCGAGCAGGCCGCGCAGGCGGACCGCGTGGACCGGTACGCCGTCGACGTCCGCCCCGCGCGCACCGTCGAGGGCGGTGGCCGTGGCGTCGGGCTGCGCGCCCAGGCCGGCCTCGGCACGGGCGGCCGCGATCAGCTGCGCGGTACGGGTCGCCGTACCGGAGGGGGCGTCGGCCTTGTTGGGGTGGTGCAGCTCGACGACCTCGACGGACTCGAAGTAGCGGGCGGCCTGGGCGGCGAACTTCATGGTGAGGACGGCACCGATGGAGAAGTTCGGCGCGATGAGCACACCGGTCTTCGGGGAAGCGGCGAGCCACGTGTCCAGCCGGGCGAGGCGGTCCTCGGTCCAGCCGGTGGTGCCGACCACCCCGTGGATGCCGTGGCGGACGAGAAACTCAAGGTTGTCCATCACGGAGGCGGGGGTGGTCAGCTCGACCGCGACCTGGGCGCCGGTCTCGGCCAACGTCTGGAGGCTGTCACCGCGGCCGAGCGCCGCAACCAGCTCCATGTCCTCCGCCGCCTCGATGGCCTTGACGGCCTCGGAGCCGATCCGGCCCCCGGCCCCGAGGACTGCCACGCGCAGCTTGCTCATAGTCACTTCCTTACCTGTGTACGGAATCGAGGGGTGTCTTGCCGATCAGGCCGGATCGGGCGCCAGGCCCCGCGAGCCCGGCATGATCGGCGAGGCACCCCCTAGGCGACGACCCCGTCGAGGCGGGCGGCCTGCTTCTCCTTCAGCGGGCCGATGACCGCCAGCGAGGGCCGCTGGGCCAGCACGTCCTGGGCGACCGCGCGGACGTCGTCCGGGGTCACGGCAGCGATCTGGGCGAGCATGTCGTCGACCGACATCTGGTCGCCCCAGCACAGCTCGCTCTTGCCGATCCGGTTCATGAGCGCGCCGGTGTCCTCCAGGCCGAGGACGGTGGAGCCCGAGAGCTGGCCGATGGCCCGCTTGATCTCCTCGTCGCCGATCCCGTCGGCGGCGACCTTGTCGAGCTCGTCGCGGCAGATCCGCAGGACGTCGTGGACCTGGCTGGGCCGGCAGCCCGCGTACACGCCGAAGAGGCCGGTGTCGGCGAAGCCCGAGGTGTACGAGTACACGCTGTAGGCCAGGCCCCGCTTCTCGCGGACCTCCTGGAAGAGGCGGGAGGACATGCCGCCACCGAGGGCGGTGTTCAGCACACCGAGCGCCCAGCGGCGCCCGTCCGTGCGAGCCAGGCCGGGCATGCCGAGGACCACGTGCGCCTGCTCGGTCTTGCGGCTCACCAGGTCGACCCGGCCGGCGGAGCGGATGCGCCGGGTGCCGGTGCGCGGGCCGATCGGCTCCGCGTCGGTGCGGGTCAGGGCACCGGCCCTCTCGAAGGCGGCGCGGACCTGGCGTACGACCTTGTTGTGGTCGACGTTGCCTGCGGCGGCCACGACCAGGTGGGTCGGGTCGTAGTGCTTCTTGTAGAAGCGGCGGATCCGGTCGGCGCCGAGGGCGTTGATCGTGTCGACGGTGCCCAGGACGGGCCGGCCCAGCGGGGTGTCACCGTACATGGTCTGCGCAAACAGGTCGTGGACCATGTCGCCCGGGTCGTCCTCGGTCATCGCGATCTCTTCGAGGATGACCCCGCGCTCGGCGTCGACGTCCTCCTCGCGGATCAGCGAGCCGGTGAGCATGTCGCAGACCACGTCGATGGCGAGCGGCAGGTCGGTGTCGAGCACCCGTGCGTAGTAGCAGGTGTACTCCTTCGCCGTGAAGGCGTTCATCTCGCCGCCGACCGCATCGATCGCGGAGGAGATGTCGAGGGCGCTGCGCCTGGCGGTGCCCTTGAAGAGGAGGTGCTCCAGGTAGTGCGTGGCGCCGTTCAGCGTGGGCGTCTCGTCGCGGGAGCCGACGTGCGCCCAGATGCCGAAGGTGGCGGAGCGGACGGAGGGCAGCGTCTCGGTGACGACGCGCAGTCCGCCGGGCAGGACGGTGCGGCGCACGGTGCCGATGCCGTTCTGCCCCTTGAGCAGGGTTTGGGTACGGGCGACGGCCCGCCCCTCCGAAGAGGGGCGGGCCGTCACACGGGAACTACGCGACGTCACTTGTCGGAGTCGTCCTTGTCAGCCTCGTCGGCGGCGTCCTCGCCCTCGATCACGGGGATCAGGGAGAGCTTGCCGCGCTGGTCGATCTCGGCGATCTCGACCTGGACCTTGGCGCCGACCCCGAGCACGTCCTCGACGTTCTCCACGCGCTTGCCACCGGCGAGCTTGCGGATCTGCGAGATGTGCAGCAGGCCGTCCTTGCCGGGGAGCAGGGAGACGAAGGCACCGAAGGTGGTGGTCTTGACGACCGTACCCAGGTAGCGCTCGCCGACCTCCGGCATGGTCGGGTTGGCGATGCCGTTGATCGTGGCGCGGGCGGCCTCGGCGGCCGGTCCGTCCGCGGCACCGATGTAGATGGTGCCGTCGTCCTCGATCGTGATCTCGGCGCCGGTGTCCTCCTGGATCTGGTTGATCATCTTGCCCTTGGGGCCGATGACCTCACCGATCTTGTCCACCGGGATCTTGACGGTGATGATCCGCGGGGCGTTCGGGGACATCTCGTCCGGCGTGTCGATCGCTTCCATCATCACGTCGAGGATGTGGAGACGGGCGTCGCGGGCCTGCTTGAGGGCGGCGGCCAGGACGGAGGCCGGGATGCCGTCGAGCTTGGTGTCCAGCTGGAGCGCGGTGACGAACTCCTTGGTGCCGGCGACCTTGAAGTCCATGTCGCCGAAGGCGTCCTCCGCACCGAGGATGTCGGTGAGGGCGACGTAGTGGGTCTTGCCGTCGATCTCCTGGGAGATCAGGCCCATGGCGATACCGGCGACGGGGGCCTTGAGGGGCACACCGGCGTTCAGCAGCGACATGGTGGAGGCGCAGACCGAGCCCATGGACGTCGAGCCGTTGGAGCCGAGGGCCTCGGACACCTGGCGGATCGCGTAGGGGAACTCCTCGCGGGTGGGCAGGACCGGCACGATCGCGCGCTCGGCGAGCGCGCCGTGGCCGATCTCGCGGCGCTTGGGCGAACCGACGCGGCCGGTCTCGCCAACGGAGTACGGCGGGAAGTTGTAGTTGTGCATGTAGCGCTTGCGGGTCACCGGGGAGAGGGTGTCCAGCTGCTGCTCCATGCGGAGCATGTTGAGGGTGGTGACGCCCAGGATCTGGGTCTCGCCACGCTCGAAGAGCGCCGAGCCGTGCACGCGCGGGATGGCCTCGACCTCGGCGGCGAGGGTGCGGATGTCGGTGATCCCGCGGCCGTCGATGCGGACCTTGTCCTTGATGACGCGCTCGCGCACCAGGGCCTTGGTCAGGCTGCGGTAGGCGGCGGAGATCTCCTTCTCGCGGCCCTCGAAGGCCGGGAGGAGCTTCTCGGCGGCGATCTCCTTGACGCGGTCCAGCTCGGCCTCGCGGTCCTGCTTGCCCGCGATGGTCAGCGCCTGGGAGAGCTCGCCCTTGACGGCGGCCGCGAGGGCCTCGTAGACGTCGTCCTGGTAGTCCAGGAAGACCGGGAACTCGCCCTCGGGCTTGGCGGCCTTGGCGGCCAGGTCGGCCTGGGCCTTGCAGAGGACCTTGATGAACGGCTTCGCGGCTTCGAGGCCCGCGGCCACGATCTCCTCGGTCGGCGCCTCGGCGCCGCCCTTGACGAGGGCGATGGTCTTCTCGGTGGCCTCGGCCTCGACCATCATGATCGCGACGTCGCCGTCCTCCAGGGTGCGGCCGGCGACCACCATGTCGAAGACGGCGTCCTCGAGCTCGGTGTGCGTCGGGAACGCCACCCACTGGCCGCGGATCAGCGCGACGCGGACGCCGCCGATCGGGCCGGAGAAGGGCAGGCCGGCGAGCTGCGTGGACGCGGACGCGGCGTTGATCGCGATGACGTCGTACAGGTGGTCCGGGTTGAGCGCCATGACGGTGGCGACGACCTGGATCTCGTTGCGCAGGCCCTTCTTGAAGGACGGGCGCAGCGGGCGGTCGATCAGGCGGCAGGTGAGGATCGCGTCCTCGGAGGGGCGGCCCTCACGGCGGAAGAAGGAGCCGGGGATCTTGCCGGCCGCGTACTGCCGCTCCTCGACGTCCACCGTCAGGGGGAAGAAGTCGAGCTGGTCCTTGGGCTTCTTCGACGCGGTGGTGGCGGACAGCACCATCGTGTCGTCGTCCAGGTAGGCGACGGCGGAGCCGGCGGCCTGGCGGGCCAGGCGGCCCGTCTCGAAGCGGATGGTGCGGGTGCCGAAGGAACCGTTGTCAATGACGGCCTCGGCGTAGTGGGTCTCGTTCTCCACTAGCGTTTTCTCCATTTTCGTCGTCTCCGTCCGCCGCCCGTGTGGCGGAGGACGGTTGCGGAGAAGCGCTCCTGGGGTGCTGGCCGGTCTTCGATCGAAGCACCCGGTCCGTTGCCCGTGCGGGGCATTCCGGGTGCCACTACCGAGGACCGGCGGCGTGGGAGGGCGCTCCTCCTCTTCAGTTGTGCACGTCTCGTCGTCGGACGTACACGTGCGTCCGTTCCAGACTACAAAGGGACCGGTCCGTACCGCACGTACAGCAAAGGGAGCGGCCCCCGGATGTGGGAACCGCTCCCTTCACGGCGTCTTACTTGGCGCCGGCCGCACCGCGGCGGATGCCGAGGCGCTCGACCAGCGTACGGAAGCGCTGGATGTCCTTCTTGGCCAGGTACTGCAGCAGGCGGCGACGCTGGCCGACCAGGATCAGCAGACCACGACGGGAGTGGTGGTCGTGCTTGTGGGTCTTGAGGTGCTCGGTCAGGTCCGAGATGCGGCGGGACAGCATCGCGACCTGGACCTCGGGGGAGCCGGTGTCGCCCTCCTTGGCACCGAACTCGGTGATGATCTGCTTCTTCGTAGCGGCGTCGAGCGGCACGCGTACTCCTCGTTTGGTCTTCGTTGCCACCGAGTGCCCCAGGTCTGAGTCTCTGGGGAGCTTCCGTTACTCGGGAGGCGGGGTCCGCTGAGCGCAGTCCACAGACCCTCCGAGGGGAATCCGGGAGACGCGTACACAAACGGCCGTCACACAGCGTACCAGGCTGCCGCTCCGCCCCGTCTCAGCTGGTGAGAGCCCGGGCCCGGGCGTACACGTCGAGCACGGCAAGGGTCAGCGGCACCAGGCTGAGCAGGACCGCCGCCTCGGTGAGGTCGAGCAGCCTTCCCCAGAAGGGTGACAGGCCCTTGCGGGGGATGACAAGCGCAATTCCCGCGAGGAGGGCGGCGCCGGCGGCGACGGCCGCGGTGAGCCAGATCGTGCGGAGGTCCAGTCCGCTGCGGTCCTGCTCCATCACGAGGGCGTCGAGCAGGGCCTGCGGCGGGTGCAGCGACAGGCCGAGGATCAGCAGCGCGACGGCGGCGAGGCCGGCGGCCAGGGCGCACACGACCTGGGAGGTATAGCGGAAGAGGCGGGCGCGCAGCAGCATGGCGAGCCCGGTGGCCAGGGCCAGCAGGCGGCCCCAGGTGTTGTCGGAGAAGCCCAGGACGGCGGCGGCGCCGACGGCGACGGCGGCACAGCCGCCGACGAGGCCGAGCAGCATCTCGTGGCCCCGGCGGGCCTGGGCGGCGATCGCCTCGGCGTCGAGCGGGGCACCCTGCTCGTTGTGGTCCGCGCCGGCCTGGTCGCCGTAGGGCTCGGTGTCGTAGCGGTCCGGGGCCACCGCGTGATCGACGTACTCGTCGACCGCGCTCTGCGGGGCCGCGTAGCCGATGGGCAGGCGGGCGAAGCGCGCGGAGAGGCCGGGGAGGAAGGCGACGAGGCCGATGGCGACGGGCGCGCAGACGGCGGCCGCGTAGGTAGCGGAGGCCTCGGTGGCGATCGCGGCGAAGGTCGCCAGGGTGCCGGTGGCGGCGACGAAGGTGGCCGCGACGAAGGGGGCGTCGCCGCTGGGGGTGAGCGCGACGAGGGCGACGGAGGCGACCAGGACGCAGACGCACCCCAGGAGGAACTGCAGTCGGCCGGGCCCCTGGCCGGTGGCGGGGCCGATGATCCCGGATCCGGCGATCAGCAGGTGCGGGAGGGCTCCGAGGCCGAGGGCGACGGCGGAGAGGCGGTCCCGGTAGACGCGGGCGCGCACCCCGGCCACGGCGGTGAGCAGGATGCCGACGGCGCCGGCGATGACCCCGGGCAGGCCGTGCATGTCGTGGCGGACGGGGTCCGCGTACCAGAGGACGAAGCCCAGCATGACCAGCAGCACGGCGGAGCCGGCGAGACCCGCGGCGCGCAGCATGTCGTCGCTCCAGCGGTGCCGGTCACGGACGACGGCCGAGGCAACGGCGTCGGAGACGTCGTCGAAGACGGCCGGCGGCAGGGACTCGGCGAACGGGCGCAGGCTGAGCACCTCGCCGTCGAGGACCTGCTGGGCGGCGAGGGTGCGGGCGCCGTCCAGGACGGTTCCGGAGCGGCGTACGAGATGGAAGCCGGTGGGGGCGCCGACGGGCTGGGTCTGGCCGGTGAGGCGGAGCAGCTCGGGGTAGACGTCGGCGACGGCGATGTCCTCGGGGAGGGCGACGTCGATGCGGCTGTCGGGGGCCACGACGGTGACCCTGCAGAAACCCGTCGTCCCGGCCGTACTCACCTGCGTGACCCCCTTGGTTGGTGTCCGCGTCCGTACTCGATTCGCGGATGCGCATGCTGCGCGCGACACCCTACCGGGCGTATGAGCGACAGTCGGCAAGTAGGATCACCGTCGCGCTGGGGATACCCCCTGCGCGCCCGGGACTTGGGGGCGCCGGTTGCGACGTCCCGTCCGTTTTCGAGGGATTGATGCTCCGGTGAGCCAGATCGTCGTCAAACGCCCGCCGCGGTCCCTGCCGCCCGAGGTCCCCTCGGAGGAGCTGCGGCTGGAGGCGCCTCCCGAACTTCCGCGCGGGCAGCAGGAGGGCATGCTGATGCAGCTCCTGCCGATGCTCGGCATGGGCTCGTCCGTCGTCTTCTTCTTCATGCCGGGTGCGGCCCCCTTCATGCGCATCATGGGCGTGCTGATGCTGGCGTCGACGGTGGGCATGGTCGTGGCACAGCTGGTGCGCTACCGGCGCGGTACGCAGGGGCAAATGGCCGATGTACGCCGGGACTATCTCAAGTACCTCGCCCAGACGCGCCGTCAGGTGCGGCGGACCGCCCGGGCGCAGCGTGACGCGCAGCTGTACCTGCACCCGTCTCCGGAGCAGTTGTGGTCGGTGGTGGCCGACGGATCGCGGCTGTGGGAGCGGCGGGTCGGCGATCCGGACTTCGGCCAGGCCCGGCTGGGGCTGGGTGCGCAGCGTCTGGCGACCCCTCTGGTGGCGCCCGAGACCGCGCCGGTGGACGAGCTGGAGCCGCTGACGGCGGGCGCGATGCAGCGCTTCCTGAAGGTGCACTCCTCGCTGGACGGGCTGCCGATGGCGGTGTCGATGCGCGCCTTCTACCACGTGGCCGTGTCGGGGGAGCCAGAGTCGGCGCGCGGTGCGGCGCGGGCGATGGTCGCGCAGCTGGCGACGCTGCACTCCCCCGAGGACCTGATGGTGGCCGTGGTGGCCGCGCCCGGTGCGGTGCCCTCGTGGGACTGGACGAAGTGGTTGCCCCACACCCAGCTGCCAGGGCAGGTCGACGGGGCGGGTACGAAGCGGCTGTTCGGCGACGACCTCGCCGAACTGGAGGGGATGCTGGCGTCGCGGCTGGAGGGGCGCCCGCGGTTCAGCCGCGACGTGTCCCCCGTACTGGACCAGCCGCACCTGGTGGTGGTGCTGGACGGGGGCATGGTGCCCCCGGACTCGGTGTTCGCGGCGGCCGAGGGCCTGCAGGGCGTCACCATCGTCGAGGTGGTCGCGGGCGAGCTGGACGAGCCGCGCGGCGGCCTGTCGGTCGTGGTGCGTCCGGGCCGGCTGCTCCTGGAATCTGGCGGCGGCCTCGCGTACGAGGGCGTGCCGGACAGTCTGTCGCTGCCCGCGGCAGAGGCTCTGGCACGGCAGCTGGCGCCGCTGCGCACGGGTGGCGGGGACGACGACGAGCCGCTGCTGGCGAACCTGGACTTCACCGACCTGCTGAACCTGGGTGACGCCGCCGCGGTCGACGTGGCGCGGACCTGGCGGCCGCGGTCCGCCGGCGAGCGGCTGCGCGTGCCGATCGGCGTCGGCGAGGACGGCGCCCCGGTGATGCTGGACCTGAAGGAGGCTGCGCAGGAGGGCATGGGACCGCACGGCCTGTGCGTGGGTGCGACCGGTTCCGGCAAGTCGGAGCTGCTGCGCACGCTGGTGCTGGGTCTGGCGGTCACCCACACCTCGGAGACGCTGAACTTCGTGCTCGCCGACTTCAAGGGCGGTGCGACCTTCACCGGCATGGGCCAGATGCCGCACGTCGCCGCGGTGATCACGAACCTGGCGGATGACCTCACGCTCGTGGACCGCATGGGCGACTCGATCCGCGGCGAGCTGCAGCGCAGGCAGGAACTGCTGCGTTCGGCGGGCAACTACGCGAACATCCACGACTACGAGAAGGCCCGCGCGGCCGGCGCCCCGCTGGAGCCGCTGGCTTCGCTGGTGCTGGTCATCGACGAGTTCAGCGAGCTGCTGACGGCGAAGCCCGACTTCATCGACATGTTCATCCAGATCGGCCGCATCGGCCGTTCGCTGGGTGTCCACCTGCTGCTGGCGTCCCAGCGGCTGGAAGAGGGCAAGCTGCGCGGCCTGGACACGTACCTGTCCTACCGGATCGGTCTGCGGACCTTCTCGGCGGCGGAGTCCCGCACCGCGATCGGCGTGCCGGACGCCTACCACCTGCCGTCGGTGCCCGGTTCGGGCTATCTGAAGTTCGGTACGGACGAGATGGTGCGCTTCAAGGCGGCGTACGTGTCGGGCACCTACCGCTCGGGCGGGCCGGACCTGTCGGTGGGGCAGTTCCCGGTGGAGCGGCGGCCCGCGCTGTTCACGGCGGCGCCGGTGCCGGTGGTGTACGCCGCCCCGGACCCGGCGTACCTGGCGGCGCAGTCGGCGCGCGAGGACGACGCGCTCGCGGACACCGTGCTGGACGTGATCGTGAGCCGACTGGAGGGCCAGGGGGTGCCGGCGCACCAGGTGTGGCTGCCGCCGCTCGACCAGGCTCCGCCGCTGGACCAGCTGCTTCCGGCGCTGGCACCGAGCGCGGAGCGCGGGCTGCACGCGGAGGGCTACACACGGCCGGGCGGGCTGATCGTGCCGCTGGGCCTGATCGACAAGCCGTTCGAGCAGCGGCGCGAGGTGCTGTACCGGGACTTCTCCGGCGCGGCGGGCCACATGATGGTGGTCGGCGGCCCGCAGTCGGGCAAGTCGACGCTGATGCGGACGCTGATCTCCTCCTTCGCTCTGACGCACACCCCGCGCGAGGTGCAGTTCTACGGTTTGGACTTCGGCGGTGGCAGCCTGTCGGGGGTCTCCGACCTGCCGCACGTGGGCGGTATCGCCTCGCGTCTGGACCCGGAGCGGGTGCGGCGCACGGTCGCGGAGGTGGGGGGCATCCTCAACCGCCGCGAGGAGTTCTTCCGCGCGAACAACATCGACTCGATCGCCACCTACCGGCGGCGGCGCGCGGCGGGCGAGCTGCCGAACGAGCCGTGGGGCGACGTGTTCCTGATCGTCGACGGCTGGGGCAACTTCCGCGGCGAGTACGAGGTCCTGGAGCAGGTCGTCACGGACATCGCGGCGCGCGGCCTGGGTTACGGCATCCACGTGGTGATCACCGCGGGCCGGTACATGGAGGTACGGGCGGCGCTGAAGGACCAGATGCTCAGTCGGCTGGAGCTGCGGCTCGGCGACACGATGGACTCGGAGTTCGACCGGAAGGTCGCGGCGAACGTCCCCACGGGGATGCCGGGCCGCGGTCAGGTGGCGGAGAAGCTGCACTTCCTGGGCGCGCTCCCGCGGATCGACGGCTCGCACGAGGCCGAAGACCTCTCGGAGGCCACGGCTGCCTTCGTGGAGGCGGTCCGGCAGAACTGGGCGGGGCCGGCGGCTCCCGGCGTACGGCTGCTCCCGCGGCTGCTGCACAGCGACCACCTGCCCAAGGGTGGGGAGTTCCCCGAGCGCGGGATCGCGATCGGCATCGACGAGACCGATCTGGAGCCGGTGTTCGTCGACTTCGAGACCGACCCCTTCCTCCTCGTCTTCGGCGAGAGCGAGTCCGGCAAGACGAACCTGTTGCGGCTCATCGCCAAGCAGATCGCGGAGCGCTACACACCGGACCAGGCTCGGCTGGTCGTGGGCGACTACCGGCGGACCCTGCTCGGGGCGCTGCCGGAGGAGCACCTGCTGGAGTACGCGCCGATGGCGAGCTCCCTGCAGATGCACATGGAGGCGCTGGGCGGGGTGTTCTCGCGGCGGCAACCTCCGCCGGACGTCACCCCGCAGCAGCTGCGCGACCGCAGCTGGTGGACGGGACCGGACGTCTTCATCATCATCGACGACTTCGACCTGGTGGCCACGAGCCAGGGCAATCCGCTTGCGCCGCTGGTGGAGTACCTGCCGTTCGCCCGCGACACGGGGGTGCGCTTCATCATCGCGCGCAGCTCGGCGGGCGCCTCCCGATCGATGTACGAGTCGTTCATGCAACGGATCAAGGAGCTGGGCGCGCAGGGCGTCGTGCTGTCCGGTGATCCGGCCGAGGGCGATCTGGTCGGCACCGTCCGGCCGCGTCCGATGCCGCCGGGCCGGGGCTACTTCGCCTCACGCCGGAGGGGAACGTCGCTGGTCCAGCTCGGCCGGATGCCGGGCGGCATGTGAGGTCGGGGAATCCCGGGCGCCGGCCGGATCGGGGGGAAACCCGTCCCGACCGGCGGCGGCTCCCCGATAATCGGCGGGGAAGACCGCTCCACCGAAGGAAGGGCCGCCCATGGGCACTCAGCAGGAGAAGGACGAGCTGTACGCGCTCGACATCAGTGGCGTGGAGTGGGAGGGGCCGCCGGGGACCAGCCCGGACGAGGAGCGGGTGGAGATCGCGCGGCTTCCCGACGGGGCGGTGGCGATGCGGTCTTCGCTGGACCGAGAGACGGTGCTGCGCTACACGGCCGCCGAGTGGGAGGCCTTCGTACTCGGTGCCAGGGACGGCGAGTTCGACCTGGACCGGCACGAGCCCTGAGGCGTCCCGACATGCCGAAGGGGCGCGCCCGGCCTCCACGGCCATGGTGATGATGCGCTGGTCC
>NZ_JBHYMC010000094.1:0-17057 GCF_042742535.1 Streptomyces sp. NPDC058880 | reverse complement strand
CTGACCAACAGCTCCAGACACCCGGCGCCCCAAGGCCACCGGGCACCCAGTGCTGCCAACCCCCGCCCTGACCTGCTGCTATTTACGCGTCAGACGCAGGAGAACGGGATCCGGCGGCCGTACGCGCGGCCGTCCGTGGAGCCCGCGTCGGATGGTGGGAGGCATGCCCGTGAAAGAGGATCAAGGGCGCTCCGGCGAGGGGAGGCGAGCCGTCGAGAACCAGCGTCACACCATTGCCGAATTGGGGCTTCATGCGGGGACTTTAAGGGGCTACATTGAGCCACCCGCGTTCACCTGACAGCCGGTCGCCTTTCACTCGTGTTTTGCACGGGGGGCGACGTCATGGACGCAGACTGTGCAACCACCCCACCGCCCAGAAGGACCGAAGGCTCCGTGCCCGTACCCGTACACCTCGCGGGCCGCACCGTGCGGCTCGAGCCCCTCGCACCCCACCACACCGAGGCCCTGGCCGTGGCCGGTGCCGAGGATCGTACGACTTACGCCTTCACCCCCGTACCCCACGGGGTGCAGGCGTCACACGAGTACATCGACCGCGCGCTCGCCGATCAGGCCGCGGGTCGATCGCTCCCGTTCGCCATCGTCAGAGCCACTGACGGGCGCGTGGTCGGTTCGACCCGGTTCCTGGAACTCGACTACTGGCAGGGGCCCCTGGTGTGGCCCGCCGTGCCGGGCGTCCCGTTCGGCGATCCGGCGACGGCGATCCCCGATGCCGCCGAGATCGGCAACACCTGGCTGTCCCCGACCGCCCAGGGCACCGGCATCAACACCGAGGCGAAGCTGCTCATGCTCCGCCACGCCTTCGAGACCTGGGGGGTCCGGCGCATCTCGCTGCGCGCCGACGCGCGCAACGGCCGGTCCCGGGCCGCGATGGAACGTCTCGGCTTCACCTGCGAGGGGGTCCGCCGGGCCCATTCGCGGGGGCTGGACGGCGCCGTCCGCAGCACCGCCTTCTACTCGATCCTCGACGAGGAGTGGCCGGCCGTACGGTCGATCATCGAGCTGAGGCTGTCGGCGGGGGCGCAGCGCAAGCGGCGTCGCAAGGCCCTGATCCCGGCCTAGCCGGGCCTAGCCGGACAGAAGAACGGAAAAACGGTCCTGCCCCGGCCTCCTCAACAGGGAGGACCGGGGCCGGACCGGTTCCACCGGCCGGCCGGGCGCTCCGCTCCCGGGCTTCCGCGGCGACCGTGCAATGAGCTGCCCCAAGAAACACCAAGAGAAGGAAAAGTGCGGAACCCCGGCACGCTTTCGATCATCTTTCGAACGGAAGAACCGAGACGTCGGACCACCCGCCCTTCCAGGGGCAGCACCAGCCGGAGAGCCACCGCACATGTCGTACGCACCCGAGGGGCAGCAGCACCAGCCTTACCGGCCGGAGGGGCGGAGCCAGCAGCCGACCCACGGCGAGCCGTACGGCCGGCCGTACGGGCAGCAGCCTCCTTACGGGGAGCAGTACGGCGCACCGCCCTCACCGTACGGACAGCAGCCCCCGGGCCCGTGGGAGCCGGAGCAGCCCGAGCGCCCGCGCCGCAAGGGCCGGCGCTGGCTGATCGCCGGAGCCTCGGTCCTCGCGCTCGCGGGCATAGCCGCCGGCGTCATGGCCTACTACGAGATACCTCCCTTCACCGACAAGGGATCCGCGGTGTCCTTCGGGCCGGACGGCGGCGCCAAGGGCTCCGGCCAGGGCGGTGCGGGAGCCCAGCAGCCGGCGAACTCCAAGATGCTCATGCCGACCGGGCCGGCGGCCGAGTTCAAGAACTCGATGACGCTGGCCGACGGCACGCACGTGGCCGTGACGACCCTGGACGGCAAGAAGTCCGGCTTCAAGGGCAAGGTCTGGGTCTGGGCCCCCAAGGAGTACAACGACCCGAAGTTCGCCAAGAGCGGCTTCCCGGTCATGATCGCACTCCCGGGCGGCGCCGGTTATCCCAACAACTACTGGATGGGCACCGACCTCGGCCTCCAGACGAGCATCAGCAAGTGGTACGCGGAGGGGAAGAGCAAGCCCTTCCTGCTGGCCATGCCGGTGCTCAACCCCGGGCCGGACGACAAGGGCGTCTACTGGGACGGCTCCGACATCCCCGGCCAGCCGAAGATGGGCACCTGGCTGACCGAGGACGTCCCGGACCTGATGAAGGCGAACTTCCGCACGGTGAAGTCCCGAGACGGCTGGGCCTTCATGGGCTCTTCCACCGGCGGGTTCGCGGGCCTGAAGGCGGTGCTGAAGCACCCAGACAAGTTCAAGGCCGTGATCGCCTCCGGCCCGGACATCGTCCCGGACTCCTCCCTGTGGAAGGGCCACGACAAGGAGAAGGCCGAGAACAACCCGGAGCTCCTGGCCCAGCAGCTGATCGACACCAAGGGCCCGGACGTCTACATCGCCTTCCAGGTCGGCGACAGCGAGAGCAACAAGAAGACCCTGCCGGACGTGCAGAAGTTCGTCGACACCTTCGGGAACAAGGGGCCCGTGCACACCAGCCTGCGCGTGATCCCGGGCGGCAAGCACAATGCCAAGACCTACGTCCCGAACATGGCTGAGGGGCCGATCCAGTACATCAGCAAGGTCATGGAAGGGCCGGTCGAGTAGCCCTCGGCGCCTGCGTCCGTTCGTGCTCCGGCCCGCCGAACACCTTCGGCGGGCCGTCGCCGTTCCAGGGCGCCCAGCCCGGGTCGCCCGTCGTGGCGAACCGCACCCACGCCCCGTGCATCTCGTCGGCCAGTTCCTGCGGGGCGGCCCTCCCGGCCAGCCAGGCGGCCTCCGGCACGGACAGGGTGTCGAACACGAATCCCAGCTCCAGTGCGTGGCAGGCGCCGAGCCCGGGGACGCCCGAGCACCAGGCGAACTCGTACAGGAAGCTGGGCGCCGCCCGCCGGGCCCCCGCGAGCCTGCGCAGCGGATCGCGCAGCAGCCGATCGGTGAACAACTGTCCGGCGAGCTCGGCGGGGCCCGCTCCGGGCAGCGCGGCGCGCAGCGCCGCCACGGCGGCCCGGTCCTTGCCGGTCCGGGTACGGGCCAGTGCGACGGCGAGCGGCCCCATCCGGTCCAGCAGGCGCATCCCGCCGGTCGGGGCGAGCCAGAGCCGGTACTCCTCGGTCGTCCATCCGAACAGCAGCGGAACGGCGCCGGAGGCCGGGTCCGTACCGGCCGTGAGGGCGTCGAGGGGGTCCGCGGGCAGCGTCTCCGGATCGACGACCAGGCCGAAGGCGGGCCCGCCGAGGAGGGGGCCCGATCGGCGCAGGACGGCCGCCTGGGCGGCCATCAGGTCGGCCAGGGAGGCGGCGGTGAACGCGGCTGCGGTGGCCTCCACCTTGAGCAGCGATGCCATCCGCCGGACCATGGCGCGCACCCTGGGGCGCGGCAGGGCCTCGGGGGCCCCGCTCTGCAGAGCCGCCCGGTGGAAGAGGCCGGCCGCGCGCGGGGCGGCCAGGAGAGCGCCGATGCTGATCGCTCCGGCGGATTCGCCGAAGAGGGTGACGCGGGCCGGGTCTCCGCCGAAGGCCGCGACGTTGTCGCGGACCCATTCGAGGGCGGCGATCTGATCGAGCAGGCCGCGGTTGGCGGGTGCGTCGGGGAAGAGGCCGTAGCCGAGGACGCCGAGGCGGAAGTTGAAGGAGACCAGCACGACGCCGTCGCGCGCGAAGGCGGAGCCGTCGTAGACGGGCACGGCCGAGGAGCCGCGGGTGTGCGCCCCGCCGTGGATCCACACCATGACCGGCAGGCCGGCTCCGGGAGCCGGCTCGGGGGTCCACACGTTCACGGTCAGGCACCCGTCGCCGGGGATCTCCGGGTCCGGCAGCAGGGCCGCGAACGTGGGCGGGTAGGGCACTTTCGGTGCGGTCGGCCCGAAGGCGGCGGCCTCGCGCACGCCGTCCCAGGCGGCCGGCGGAGCGGGCGGCGCGAGGCGGAGGGGGCCGACGGGCGGTGCCGCGTAGGGGATGCCGAGGAAAGCGGAGATGCCGTCGGCCCCGGTACGGCCCTCGATCACGCCGACCACGGTCCTGACCCGCGGCCGGCCGACGCCGGCGGCGACGCCCTCTGCACTCATCCCGTCCTCCTGCTGCTGGTGCCGGTCCCGCACGGTCGCACAGCCGTCCAACGGGTGACAAGGCGTGACCGGGCCGGGGACCGGCCCGGTTGGACGGGCATGCGAATCCTGCGTATCCACCACACTCTGCCCGCCCTGCTGCTGGCGGGCATCTCGTGCGTCGCCGGTCCGGCCCATGCGGCGGGGCCGGACTTCCAGTACGTCGGCCAGGACGACCGGGTGCACGGCCTCACCGCGCCGCGGGGATGCGCGGCCGCGGAGGGCGGCGGCGGCCGGGCGGTCACCAACGCGACCCGCGGCTCGGCGACCCTCTACCAGGGTCCCCGCTGCACGGGCCGGGTCGTCGGTGCGCTGCGGCCAGGCGAGGCCACTCAGGTGCGGCCCTTCTTCTCCTCCGTCGCTTTTCCCGTCACCGGGTAGGCGCAGCGGCCGTGACTCCTCGGCCCCCTCCGCGTTGTATGCCATGTCAAATGCCACAGATTCTGTGGCACCCCATATCTCACGAGGAGATCTTGATGTCGCGTATCGCGAAGGCATTCGCCATCACCGCTGTCACCGGTAGCGCCGTGGTCGCCGGTGCGGGCCTGGCTGTCGCCGATGCCGGAGCGCACGGTGCGGCGGTCGGCTCCCCCGGTGTCCTGTCGGGCAACCTGCTCCAGGTCCCGGTGCACGTCCCGGTCAACGTCTGCGGCAACACGGTGAACGTGATCGGCCTGCTGAACCCCGCGTTCGGCAACACCTGCGTCAACGCGTCGGGCGGCGGCAACCACCACACCGCCGGCTACGGCCACTGACCCCCTGCTCGACCGGAGGGCCCCCGCCGCTCGGCGGGGGCCCTTCCCCTGTGCGCTGCGGCCGCCCCGCCCGGCCCCGCGGGCGGGTCATTCGTAGCGGTACAGGCCCTGGTGGTCGAGGGCCTCGCGCGGAGTGACGTTCCACGGGGGCATCGGCTCGTCGAGGGCGATCACCCGGCCGCGCTGGAGGTCGCCGAGCGGCAGGGGTGCCGCGGGCAGGTAGCCCGAGCTCGGGTGCTTGTGCTGCCAGCGGTCCCAGATCAGGTCCACGAAGGCGTGGTGCAGCCAGAACACCGGGTCGTTGGGCGCCGTGCCGCCCGTCATGTGGCCGCCGATCCACTGGTGAACCTTGTTGTGGTTGCGCCAGCGCTCCCGCTTCGGTGCGGCCCAGCCCTCCAGCTTGTTGCGGAAACCCCCCGCGGTGGCGGTGGAGTCCCAGGGCGCGACGTCGTAGACCGGATCGTCCATCGCCCACTGGAGTTCGGCCGGGGTGGGCAGGGCGATCGGATTCTGCGGCCTGCCCAGGTTGCGGGTGAGGAACGCGGACTCGGTGATGCCCACGGTCACCGTCCAGTTGCCCTTGTCGTAGGCGAACGGGCCGGTCATCACCTTGCGATCGGTCGAACGGCCGGTGCCGCCGAGGAAGTCGTCCGCCCAGAGCGAGGAGACCGGGCTGGTGTCGGTGGTCCAGTCCCAGTACGGGACGGACACCCCCGGGTCGATCTGCCGCAACTGCTTCTCGAACTCCAGCAGATAGAGCCGGTGCCAGGGGAAGAAGGACGGGGACATGTGCCCGACGCGCAGCTTGCGGTCGCGGTCGGGCACGAAGTACGTGTCATGGGTGCGCACCAGGGCGTCGTAGGCGCCGCTGCGCTTCAGCTCCAGTACCGCCGCGGTGAACCGCTTCTTCTGGGCGCTGGTGAGGTTCTTCTGGTTCTGCCGGACGTGCAACGCGTCGTTCCTCCCGTTCCCGTGGGTCTGTCAGCCGTGGTGCGGGGCTGCGAACGCCAACTGGTTCGTGCCCAGTTCGTCGACCGCGGCACGGGCCAGTTCCAGTGGGGTCGGATAGGACTGGAAGTGGTTGATGCCGCTCAGGTAGCTGCCGTCGGCCCGCCGCATGACGTGCAGCGGGCGGCCGTCGATGCGTACCCCGGCGACGTCCACGGCGATGTGCCGGCCGCGGTAGGTCTCCTCCTCGGCGAGCGGTGCCGGCGTGAGGGTCTGCCGGGGCCGGCGGGCCCGCAGTACGGGGGCCAAGGCCGCGCCCGTCCCGGCCAGCACGGCCGCGGTGAACGCCGTACGCAGAAGCGCGCGTCGGGTCAGTGGTGCGGCGGCGGTTGCTGCGGACATGCGGTCTCCCTCGCTCGGTGGCCGGCGGCTACGGGTCTAACGCCGCGCGGCGGGCGAGGTCACCGGTCGGCGCCGCGGAGCCGCTTGTAGAAGAAGGTCGTCGGGTGCAGCCGGCCCTCCGGGTCGGCGGCGTAGTCGGGGATGGTGCCGGCCTGTGCCCAGCCGGCGGACCGGTAGACCTGCTCGGCGCCGCTACCGGTCTCGGTGTCCAGGAACAGCAGCAGCACCCCGGCCCGGACCGCCTCGGCCTCGGCGTGCGCGAGGAGGGCGCGGGCGGTACCCCGGCCGCGGGAGTCCGGGTGGACCATGAGCTTGCGCAGCTCGGCGCGGTGGCGACCGTTCGGCTTGGACTCCCGGTACCAGCTGACGGTGCCGTCGACGAGACCGCCGGCGCCGGTGCGGGAGACCCACAGGGCCAGGGATCCGTCCTCGACGGCGGGCAGCAGGGAGTCCCACCAGGCGGCTGCGGCCCCGTGGTCGAGGTCATCGAGGAAACCCAGTGAGGAGCCGTCGCGCACCACGGCGAGCAGCAGGGCGGCGAGTTCGTCGCGGTGGGTGCGCAGTCCGGTCGCGGACAGCGGGGTGATCACGGCGGTCATGCAGAGAGCATAGGAAACGCTCGGGGACCTGCCGCCGGCGGTCCGGGCGCAGGCGGCAGGACAGGGTCGTTGTGCCCCGCCGTGCCGTGCCGGACGATGCCGGACCGGCACGGCGCGGGAGGGACGGCCTACGCGGGGAGTTCCGCGAAGTCGGCCACCAGGCCCCGGTGGTGACCGGCCGTACCGAGGGCCAGGGAGTCGGCCTTGGCCCGCTTGAGGTACAGGTGGGCCGGGTGCTCCCACGTCATGCCGATGCCTCCGTGGAGCTGGACGCATTCCTCCGCGGCGCGGACGGCCACCCCGGAGCAGTAGGCCTGGGCGACGGCCACCGTGAGGGGCGCGTCGGGGGCAGCGGTGGCGAGGGCGTCGGCTGCAGCCCTGGCCGCCGCACGGGCGGAGGCCACGTCCAGCCAGAGCCGCGCCAGGCGGTGCTTGAGGGCCTGGAAGGAGCCGACGGGCCGGTTGAACTGGTAGCGCCCCCTGACGTGCCGGACGGTCTCGGTCAGGCACCATTCGGCCAGCCCGACCTGCTCGGAGGCGAGCAGCCCCGCCGTGCAGAGCAGCGCTCCGGCGACGGCCGCCCGGGCTGTCGCGGGGTCCGCGAGGCGGGTGCCCGGAGCCGCTTCCAGGGTGACGGTGGCGAGCGGGCGGGTCAGGTCCATCGCGACCACAGGGTTCACGGTGGCGGCCCCGGCCGGGACCGCGTACAGCCCGGTGTCGGCCAGGACCAGCAGGACGTCGGCGGCCACCGCGTCCGCCACGGCGGTGACCCTGCCGGTCAGGATCCCCCCGCCGGCGTCCCGTACGGGGGCCGGCAGACGGCCGCCGGGGGCGAGGGTCAGCGGCACGGCCGGGGCACAGACGGTGCGTCCGCAGGCCAGTTCCGCCAGCAGCGGGGCGGCTTCGGCGGTGTCACAGGCGAGGAGGATCTCCGTGGCGAGCACGGCACTGGTGAGATACGGGACGGGCGCCACGGCCCGGCCCAGCTCTTCCAGCACCACGGCCGCCTCCCGGTGCCCCGCACCCAGCCCGCCGAGCTTCTCGGGTACGAGGAGCCCCGCCGTGCCGATCTCGACGGCCAGGGTGTGCCACAGGGCCGGGTCGTGCGGCCGCCCCGTCTCGGCCCCGACGAGGACTGCCGTGGCGTGGCAACGGTCGGCGAGGAGCGAGCGTACGGTGGCGCGCAGTTCCTCCTCGGCCTCGGAGTACAGGAGGTCGGCCGGGGTCGCGGGGGCTGCCGGTGCCGTCATCGGGACAGGTCCTTCCAGGCGAGGTCCTTGTCGTCGCGCGGCTCCGGGGGCAGGCCGAGGACGCGTTCGGCGACGATGTTGAGGAGGATTTCGCTCGTGCCGCCCTCGATGCTGTTGCCCTTGGCGCGCAGGTAGCGGTAGCCGGCATCGCGGCCGGTGAAGTCGACCAGCTCGGGGCGGCACATGGTCCAGTCCCCGTACAGGAGGCCTTCCTCGCCGAGGAGTTCGACCTCCAGACCGCTGATCTCCTGGTTGAGACGGGCGAAGGTCAGCTTCATGCCCGACCCCTCGGGGCCGGGCTGGCCTGCGGCGAGTTGCTGGCGCAGCCGCTCCCCGGTGAGGCGGGCGACCTCGGCCTCGACCCACAGTTCCAGCAGGCGCTGGTGGAGGGCATGGGTGCGCAGTCCGGGGCGTTCGCGCCAGGCCGCGGCAACGGGTGCGATCATGCCGCCTTCGCGGGGGATGCGCATGCCGCCGATGGAGACGCGCTCGTTCATCAGGGTGGTGCGGGCGACCTCCCAGCCCTGGCCGACGGCGCCGAGGCGGTGGGTGTCGGGGATGCGGACGCCGGTGAGGAAGACCTCGTTGAACTCGGCCTCGCCCGTGAGCTGGCGCAGCGGCCGTACCTCGACCCCGGGGTGGTGCATGTCGCAGAGGAAGTAGGTGATGCCCTGGTGTTTGGGCAGTGCGGGGTCGGTGCGCGCGACGAGGATGCCCCAGCGGGCGGTGTGGGCGCTGGAGGTCCACACCTTCTGGCCGTCGACGATCCACTCGCCCGCGCCCTCGTCGAGGACGGCGCGGGTGGCGAGCGCGGCGAGGTCGGATCCCGCGCCGGGCTCGCTGAAGAGCTGGCACCAGACCTCCTCGCCGGCCCACAGGGGGCGCAGGAAGCGACGCTTCTGTTCTTCGGTGCCGTAGGCGAGGATCGTGGGGGCGGCCATGCCGAGGCCGATGCCGATCCGGCGGGGGTCGTTGTCGGGGGCGCCGGCGGCCTCCAGTTCGGCGTCGACGACGGCCTGGAGGGCGCGCGGCGCGGCGAGCCCGCCGAGACCCTCGGGGTAGTGCACCCAGGCGAGTCCGGCGTCGAAGCGGGCGCGGAGGAACTCGGTGCGTCCGGTGCTGGCCGGCGGGTGCGCGGCGAGCAGGTCCCGGGTACGGGCGCGCAGCGCCTCCGCAGGGGTGTGGGCGGCGTCGGCGGTCATCGGGCCGCCCCGTCCAGGTCCGGTACGACGACCAGGCGGCCGGTGGTGGTCCCGTCGGCGAGCCGCTGCACGGCGTCTGCGGCCGCTGCGAGCGGGAGGCGTTCACTGACCATCGGTCTGACCGCGCCTTCGGCGGCGAGCCGGGTGAGCTCGGTGTGGCAGGCGAGGACGGCGGCGGGGTCCTTGGCCGCGTACAGGCCCCAGTGCAGACCGAGTACGGAGTAGTTCTTGACCAGGGCGTGGTGGAGGGCGGGGGTGGGGACGGTGCCGCTGGCGAAGCCGACGACGACGATCCGGCCCTCGAAGGCGACGCATTTGGTGGAGGCGTTGTAGGCGTCCCCGCCGACGGGGTCGTAGACGACGTCGGCGCCGCGTCCGCCGGTGAACTCCTTCACCCGAGGGGCGATTTCCTCAGCCGTGCGGTCGATCACCAGGTCGCAGCCGAGTGCCTCGGCGGTGCGGGCCTTGTCCTTGCCGCCGACGACCCCGATGACGGTGGCGCCGGCGGCCTTGCCCAGCTGGACGGCGGCGCTGCCGACGCCGCCGGCGGCGGCGTGCACGAGGAGGGTCTCGCCGGCCCGGAGGCGGGCGCGGCGGTGCAGGCCGAACCAGCCGGTCTGGTAACCGATGTGGAGGGCGGCCGCCTCCGCGTCGTCGAGGGTGTCCGGAGCGGGCAGCAGCGCCCGGGCGGGCGCGGTGACGTACTCAGCGAACCCGCCGTGCGGCAGGCTCGGGTTGGCGATGACGCGCCGGCCGTCCTCGGTCTCTCCGCAGACCTCGACGCCGGGGGTGAAGGGCAGCGGCGGTGTGATCTGGTACTGCCCGCGGGCGAGCAGCGCGTCGGGGAAGTTGACGTTGGCCGCGAGGACCCGGAGTCTCACCTCGCCCTCGCCGGGGACGGGTTGGGGAACCTCTTCGAGGCGCATGGCCTCGCGGGGCTCACCGGGGGTATGTACTCGCCATGCCTGCATCCGGGGCCTCCAGCCGCCGTCGAGGAACCACGCTCCGGGCGCATACTAAGCGGTCGCTTGCCCTCTTGTGAACCGCCGGGCCGTGGAGGCGCGCCATGGAGACCGGCCGCGGACGGCGCCCGACTGGGAACACCACGCGCCATTCAGGCCACACCCGCCGCACCTTCAGGCAAGATGTGGCGAGCACGTGTCATGACTCAACGGGGAACAGCACCTGTCCAGGGGGACCACCATGAGAAGAAGCATGTCCGCGATCGCAGCCGCCGCCGTCCTGGCCGGCCTGGTCACCGCGGCCGGCCCGGCCGCCGCCGCGGGCGACGCGAAATGCACGCCGAAGATCCAGGTGCTCGACTCGATCGGGGACGAGTCGTACATGCGCGACATGCTGCGCAGCCAGGGCGTGTTCGACCTCGGCGCGGACGGCCTCGCCGTCGGCGTCTCGGGCCACAAGCCCGTCTACTGGACCGGCACCACCCTGCACCCGGTCCCGCTGGCGGACCCGAACGCGACGGGGCAGGTGATCGCCGTCAACGCGCACGGCCTGATGGTGGGCATGCTGCGTACCTCCGGTGGCCTGTCCCTCTTCACCTACCGGGTGGGCGACGCGGCGATCACGCCACTGCCGGACAGCTACGGCTACGACAAGGAGGCCGACGTCAACGACGCCGGGTACGTGGCCTCCCGCTCGGACGGCGGGGTCGCCACCGTATGGAAGGACGGCCAGAAGGTCCGCGAGCTGTCCCTCCCGGCCGACGCCGGCCCGGGGATGCAGACCACGATGGTCACCGGCATCAACAACCACGGCGACGTCCTCGGGATGGCGACGCAGGACTACGAGGTCCCCGAGACCGGCGAGCACGTGGAACGCACCTACCCGGTGCTGTGGCCGGGGGACGGCACCGCCGCCCGGTTGCTGGATCCCACGATGAACGAAAGCTACGTCCAGGACCTCGACGAGAGCGGCCGGGTCGTCGGCTACGACTGGGGCGGACCGTGGCACGAGTACCGCACGTGGGTCTGGGAGCCTCCGCTCGGCAGCCCGGGCAGCACTCCCGGGGGGCTGAGCTCGCACCCGTACGCGACCTTCGAGGCCATCAGCCCGACCACGAACGTCAGCGTCGGCACGGCCAAGTTCCACCCGGACGCGATGACGCTGCCGGACCAGGCGCTGCTGCGGTCCGGCTCCGGCCCGGTCAAGGCCCTGCCGCGGCTGGCCGCGGGCGGCGCGAGCATGGCGGAGGCCGTGTCGGACAGCGACCTGGTCGGCGGAGCGGCCGTGAACGCCAAGGGCAAGCTCAAGCCGGTGATCTGGACCTGCGCGACCAAGCAGGCGTACAACCCCGGCAGCTAGTGCGCTGACCGCACCGGTTCGCCAGGTCGGTGCCCATGATCCCGTGCCGATCGGAGGCGACGACACGTCCGATCGGCGCCGCAAGGGTATCGCCACGCCCTGGACGGCCTTGAAGGACATCTCGCGTTGGCCGTTTCGGGGAGGATCAGCAGGAGCTGCCGCCCGGGGATGGCGATCCGATGGCCCGCGCGCTATCGATGGGCGCATGGAGAACCCTCAGTGCGGGCTGCCCGCACCGCCACCGCTCGGTGCCGCCGCCCTGCCCCCCGGTACGTACGCGGGGCAGGTGGTCCTCGTGACCGGCGGCGGCACCGGCCTGGGCAAGGCCGTGGCCGCCGAGTTCGCGCGACTCGGCGCCGATCTGCTGATCGCGGGCCGCCGCCCCGAGCAGCTCAAGGCGGCGCGGCGGGAGCTGGCGGCCGTGCCGGGCGCCGGCCGGGTGGCCGCCGCCGTCTGCGACATCCGGGACCCCGAGCGCATCGCCGAGGTCTTCGGGGCGGCCGAGGCGGGCCTCGGGCTGCCGGACGTGCTGGTCAACAACGCGGCCGCCAATTTCCCGTCCCCGGCCGAGGACCTCTCCCCGAACGCCTGGCGGGCGGTCGTCGACATCACCCTGACCGGCACCTGGTTCACGACCCGCGAGTTCGCCCGCCGCCACCTCGCGGCGGGCACCCCCGGCTCGATCGTCAACATCGGCGCCTCGTACGCCTGGACGGGCGGGCCGGGCTTCGCCCACAGCGCCGCCGCCAAGGCCGGGGTGAAGAACCTGGTGGAGACCCTTGCCGTGGAGTGGGGACCGTACGGCATCCAGATCAACGGGCTCGTCCCGGGTCTGTTCCCGCACGCCGACATGACCGCGGACATCCGCGAGGGCCTGGAGCGGGCCGCACCCGGCGCCGGGGAGGCCCGGCAGCCAGAACGCCCGGCCCTCGGCCCGCAGCAGCACGGCTCGCACCGAGGCGTCGAAACGGATCCGGTCCGCGAGCAGGCCGAGCTGGCGGCTGGACTCCCAGCTCCAGCCGTTGAGCCGGTCCGGGCGGCACAGGGTGAGGACCGCCACGCCGTCCGCGACCTCCAGCCGGATCCGCTCCTCGCCCTCGGCGATCTCCGTCGAGATGGTGTCGATCACCGTATCCCGCACCTCTCGCCCGACCGACGACCCGGAACTGATGCACCGTCAGACTAGGGGTGGGAGGTCAGCGGGGGAAGACCTCGAACGCTACCGCCGGGCGCCCGCCGAACCGCGCCGCCACCCGCTCTGCGTTCCCGGTGAGGAACGTGCGGACGTACTCCTCGGGGTCCTGGTCCGTCAGCGCCTCGATGTAGGCCCGGTGCTCCATCAGGGAATGCACCGAACGCTCCAGGCCGGGACCGGCATCGGCCGCGTGGGTGGGCGTGCTCGTCCCGGCCACCGCCACCCAGCGGACCCCGTTCCACGGTTCCAGGCCCTGCTCGGAGACGAGCTCCGGGAAGATCCAGCGGTTGCCCGCGTCGGCGGCTGCGTCCAGCGTGGCCCGGCCAACGGCCTTGTGGTCCGGGGTGTTCCAGAAGCCGCCGCCCTGCTCCCCGCCCCACGTGTCACGGTGGTTGAGGGTGATGACCAGCTCGGGGCGGTGCCGGCGGATGGCAGTCGCGATGTCCCGGCGCAGGCCGAGTCCGTACTCGACGATCCCGTCGCGGTGGTCGAGGAACTCCACTGCTGACACCCCGACCACGGCGGCGCTCGCGCGCTGCTCGGCCTCGCGCAGCGGGGCGCAGTCGGCGGGGGCGAGGGAGTCGATGCCCGCCTCCCCGCGGGTGGCCAGGAGGTAGACCACCTCGCGGCCGCCGTCGGTCCAGTCGGCGATCGCGGCCGCGCACCCGTACTCCAGGTCGTCCGGGTGGGCGACGACGGCGAGGGCGCGCTGCCAGTCGGTGGGCATGGGCTCCAAGGGGGCCTGTTGATCACGTTGTTCGGTCATGCGTCGCACCCTAGGCGAAGGGGCCGCCACCGGCCGGTAGCGGCCCCCTCGGAAGCCGATCCCGCCCGCACGGCATCCCCCGGTGGCCCCGGTGGCCCGTCTTCCGCCGCTGCGCGACGCGCGGCCGGTGGGTACGGTCCCACAGGGGCCCGCACCCCCCGCCGGCCCCGCTGGATGAGGGGCCGGACCGGCGGATCGATGTGGGGTCAGCCGATGGGGCGCGGGGTCGCGTCCATCCCCGTTGCCGTACCACGGAACCAGACGGCCTTGCCGTCGGCGCCGACGGCCGCCAGGTCGGCGAGCCCGTCGCGGTCGAAGTCGCCGGCCGAGACCAGCGTCGGATACGCGGTCCGGTCCAGGCCCGAGCCGATCTTCACGCGCTGCGCCGCGGCCCAGCTCGTGGGGTCGAGCCGGCCGGCAGCGTCCTCGGCCCCCCTCACGACGTACAGGTCGCCCGAGACGTCGTCGCGCGCCCACAGGTCGGTGGCGCCGTCGCCGTCGGTGTCGCCCGGGACGATGACCGAGACGGCGTCCCAGCCGCCGTCGCCGACGAGGACCGGAGCACCGTTCATGTCGAGGTACCCGATCCGACTGCCCGCGTACGCCCAGAGCTTCGCGCCCTGCTTGACCAGCAGGTCCGGCTCGCCGTCGCCGTTGAAGTCACCCGCGTCGGCGATGTCCTGAGCATCGGACCAGTGCTCGTTGCCCCGCACCGGGTCGCTCTCGATGGCGCTCAGAAGCATGCCGTCGTGCGGACGGACACTGCCGAGACCGGTGTTGGGGAGGACTCGGATCTGCTTGGCACCCAGGCCTTCGACCGTCTCGAGCACCAGCAGGTCGTTGTAGCCGTCCTCGCCCCAGTCCCCGCCGACGGCGATCCGACTTCCGGGAGCGAACGACGCCCCGGCGTCGACCGGTGCGGCGAAGGTGCCGTCGGCCCGACCGGCCGAGAAGCGGAGCCTTCCATCGGGGTCGAGCGTCCACAGGTCGCGCAGACCGTCGCCGTTCAGGTCGCCGGCTGCGTCGCGCACCCCGCCGTTCCCGAGGGCCCAGATGCTGTACACGGCCTGGTCCGAGCGCCGCCCGGACCGGTCGAGGCTGTACGCGTAGATCATGTGGGGTCCCGAGCCGGTGGGCGTGATCACAGCACTGGTGCTCGGCGCCACGGTGACCTGCCTCGGATCGAAGTCCGACCAGTAGACGATCTTGTCGATGTTGGCGGCACCGCCGGTGCCGAAGGTGAACGTGCCCGGCGTACGCGCCTTCCCGGTCCCCGCGGGTACCCCGTTCGACGCGTCGGGGAACTCGGGAGAGCTGATCACCGGCGGCGCGGGACGGCCGATGGCCACGTCCAGCTGCGCGGTCGCCGGGGCGAAACGCTTCCAGGCCGAGGAGTCGGATTCGTCGGAGGCGAACAGGCCGACGGTGACAGTGGTCTGGGACGTGGCCGCCGCCTCCTTCACGAGCGCGGTGGCATCGAACTCGAGGTCGCCCGCCGCACAGCCTTCACCGCCCTTGGCATCCGTCACCGTGGCCAGCCGGGTCTCCCTCCCGGGCTGCAGCTTCCACGTGGTCCGAGCCGAGATGGCACCAACGCTCCACAGTTCCACCGGACGGCCCGCGCAGGACGCCGACCCCGTGTTGGCGATCCTGAAGGTCGCTTTGGAGACCGTGGCACCCCTGAACGCGCTGGTGTCCAGACGGAGGTAGGCGCGCGACAGCCCCTGCGCGCCGCCCTCGTCGCCGACGCGGAGGTCGTCGGAGGTGTTCCAGTAGGAGCGGTTCGGCTCCCTCTTGGACACACGCGTCCAGGCCTGCGCGGTGGCCGGGGCCTCCGCCGCACCCGTGGCGCTGCCCATCGTCGCGGCGACGGCGGCCGGCGCTGTTCCTGCCACCGCCCCGGTCACGGCCAGCGCGCCGGCCAGGGCCAGTGGGACGGCGCTCGACATCCTTCTCGACATGCATGCTCCACACATGAGTTCGGTTCCTCCGGGACGAGGACCCACCTTAGCCGGGTGATCAACTTCTGCGGGAATGATTATTCGGGCGCCCCGCACGTCCTTGACCTGCGAGGACACCGGTCATGCCGCGTCGTGCACCAGGGCCAGCAGGCGATCCAGGACGCGGGTGCCGCCCGCGCGCAGGCCGTCGTGCTCGAACTCGTCCGTCACCCAGGTCCGCAGGCCCCGGACGGCACGGGCCGTGCTCAGCGCGTGCTCCGTGTCCACGTACATGTCGTCGTGGTAGACCGCGGCCGCCACCGGCACCTCGTTGGCCGCCAGCCGCTGCGGATCGTAGAGGGGCTGCCAGCCCGTACGGGCGGCCAGCAGGTCGGCGGTCTCGCGCAGCGGGGCGAGCGCCGGGTCGGTGGTGAAGTGCCAGGGGTGGATGGTCTCGCCGGTGAAGAGCACGGGGGCGTCACCTGCGAGGGCCTTGCGGGCGTCGAAGCGGGGGTGTTCCGCCAGGACCCGGTCGGCGGCCCAGTCGGTGGGCGCGGCCGGGTCCTGGGCGTAGATCGCCTCGTGAAGCAGTGCGTAGAGGGGGTGCCCGGCGAAGGAGAGGTGGGAACGAGTGCCTTCCAGGAAGGCGTCGGAGAGGGCCGGTCCGGCAGGAGTGGAGACGAAGGCGTCCTCCAGCATGTAGTGCAGCTGGTGGCTGCCGTCGCCGCTGCCGAGGAGGATGCCGAGGGACTGGAAGGCCTCGACCGTCAGGACATGGCCGCCGGGAATTTCGGCCGGCTGTTCCGCGAGGTGGGCGGCGATCCGGCGGGCCCGCTCGGCGTCCATCGGGTAACGGGCTTAGTGCGCTGCATTCTTGCGCTCAATGCGCGGGCAGGCGGCCCGATAGACCTCGTCGGCGGTGGCGGTCAGCGCGGGCAGGCCGCCGGTGATCAGGGCGGCGGCGAGCCCCTCGGGAGCGCTGGAGAGGTAGCGGACCGTGCAGAAGCCGCCGAAGCTCTGGCCGAGCACGGTCCAGGGTGCGCCGCCGGTGAGGCCGGGGCGGATCATCTCGGCGTCGCGCACGATGGAATCCGCCCGGAAGTGGGCAAGGTGGTCGGCCTGCTGGGCGGGGGTGCCACGCAAGGGCAGTGTCTGCCGGTTCAGCGGGGTTGACCGGCCGGTGCCGCGCTGGTCCAGGAGGAGCACCCGGTAGTCCTGGAGGGCCCGCTCCAGCCAGGCCTGGCGGCCGACGAAGCGGCGGGCGCCGAAGCCCGGGCCGCCCTCCAGGTACAGAAGCCAGGGCAGGGTCTGCGGATCCTTGCCCGTGGCGACCACCTCGCGGCCGTACAGCTCGATCCGCTCCCCGTCCGGGCGCGCGTGGTCCAGGGGGACGGAGAACCGGTGGTCGGTGAGGACCGTGCCGGGCTGACGGTAGCGGTGGACGATGGTCACGGACGACCCCCAGGGATGCGAGGTACGGAAGTTCCGTGCCCCGGCCGGGTGAGGCGCCGGCGGGCACGGCGGTCCGCCCGAGTCTAGGGGCGCCCCGAGGGTGTCGTGCCGGTCGGGCCGACC
>NZ_JBHYMC010000093.1:0-17320 GCF_042742535.1 Streptomyces sp. NPDC058880 | reverse complement strand
CCCCCCGCGCCGCGGCGCGGGGGGTCCTGCCGTTCCCGGGCCGTACGGAGTTGATCACGGCCCGTGAAGCGGCTGTCCGGATATCGGACAGAGAACGTCCGGTGATCGGACGCTCGGCACACTGGGGCCGCTTCGCCCCCGCACCGACAGGCACCTCCCCATGAGCCACAGCAGTACCGCCGCACCGCCCGAGCCGCCGCGGACCGACGCCGGATCCCCGCTCGGCAACGGACTCAAGCAGCGCCACCTCTCGATGATCGCGCTCGGCGGCGTCATCGGCGCCGGACTCTTCGTCGGATCCGGGGCCGGCATCGCCGCGGCGGGTCCCTCGATCGTGCTCGCCTACGCCGCGTCCGGACTGCTCGTGATGTTCGTGATGCGGATGCTCGGCGAGATGTCCGCCGCCAACCCCGCCTCCGGCTCCTTCTCGGTGCACGCGGAACGGGCGATCGGCCCGTGGGCCGGGTTCACCGTCGGCTGGATGTTCTGGGCGCTGCTGTGCGTGGGCGTGGCCATCGAGGCCATCGGTGCGGCGCACATCATGACGGGCTGGTTCCCGGGCACCCCGTCGTGGATGTGGGTGCTGGTCTTCATGGCACTGTTCTGTGGCTCCAACCTGGCCGCCGTCTCGAACTTCGGCGAGTTCGAGTTCTGGTTCGCGGCCCTCAAGATCGGTGCCATCGCCCTCTTCCTGGGGCTGGGCGTGCTGGCCGTCCTCGGCCTGCTGCCCGGCACCGACGCACCCGGCACGGCCAACCTGCTCCACGGCGGCGGCTTCCTGCCCGGCGGCGTGGACGGCCTGCTGGTCGGCCTGCTGGCCTCGGTCGTCGCCTACGGCGGACTGGAGACGGTCACCATCGCCGCCGCCGAGTCGGAGGACCCGGTCAAGGGGGTGGCCACGGCGGTGAGGACCACCATGTGGCGCATCGCCGTCGTCTACGTCGGCTCCATGCTCGTCATCGTCACCCTGCTGCCGTGGAACAACCCGAAGGTCAGGGAGGACGGCCCGTACGCGGCCACCCTGGACCACCTGGGCATCCCGGCCGCCGGCGACATCATGAACGTGGTCATCCTGATCGCCCTGCTGTCCGCGATGAACGCCAACATCTACGGCTCCTCGCGCATGGCCCACTCCCTCGTCTCCCGCGGCCAGGGGCCCCGGGCGCTGGGCAGGGTCGCCGGCGGCGTCCCGCGCCGGGCCGTGCTCGCCTCCTCCGGCTTCGGCTTCGCCACCGTGCTGCTGTCGTACTGGTACCCGGACACCCTGTTCGCCTGGCTGCTGAACATGGTCGGCGGCGTCATCCTCGTCGTCTGGGGCTTCATCGCCGTCTCGCAGAGCGTGTTGCGCCGCCGGCTGGAGCGCGAGGCTCCGGAGAAGCTCGTGGTGCGGATGTGGGGGTTCCCGTACCTGACCTGGGTGGCGCTGGCCGGGGTGGCCGGGGTCCTCGTGCTCATGGCTCGGGGTGAGGACACCCGAGTGCAGGTGATCTTCACCGGCGGGCTCGCCGTGGCCCTGGCCGTGACCGGATACGCGCTGCAGCGCCGGGCGGCCGTCGCCCGCTGAACACCCTTCGACCACCAGGCGGGCCCCGTGCGGAAGCACGGGGCCCGCCTGCGTCGCACAGAGGCAACCCTTACGTGTGACTGGGAATAGATACTGCTAGCGTGCAGTTGCGCATTAATTGCAATTAGCGATTGGCACGCCGAGGGGACCGGACAACACGCATGGCCATCTACACGCTTCCTGAGCTTCCGTACGACTACGCGGCGCTGGAGCCGGTGATCAACCCGCAGATCATCGAGCTGCACCACGACAAGCACCACGCGGCCTACGTCACGGGCGCCAACAACACCCTGGAGCAGCTGGCGGAGGCGCGCGACAAGGAGAACTGGGGCGCGCTCAACGGCCTGGAGAAGAACCTCGCGTTCCATCTCTCCGGCCACATCCTGCACAGCATCTACTGGCACAACATGGCCAGCCCGAAGACCGGCGAGGGCGGCGGCGAGCCCACCGCGGCCGACGGCCTGGGCGAGCTGGCCGACGCGATCACCGAGTCCTTCGGCTCCTTCGCGAAGTTCAAGAAGCAGCTGACCTTCGCGTCCTCCGCCACGCAGGGTTCCGGCTGGGGCGTGCTCGCGTACGAGCCCGTCAGCGGCCGCCTGGTCGTCGAGCAGGTCTACGACCACCAGGGCAACGTGGGTGTCGCCAGCACCCCGATCCTGGTCTTCGACGCCTGGGAGCATGCCTTCTACCTGCAGTACAAGAGCCAGAAGGTGGACTTCATCGAGGCGATGTGGAACGTCGTCAACTGGCAGGACGTCTCCCGGCGCTACGCCGACGCCAAGGCCAACACCCCGCTGCTGATCCCCGTCAAGGGCTGATCGCACGCCCGAGCCCGTCCGCCTCGTGATCGTCTTCTCAAGCCTTCACCGGCGGGCGTGTCCAACGGAAGACCCCCGTGAGGACGTGACTCACGGGGGTCTTCTGTGTCCTCGCCGTACGGGCTACTCGAAGGACGGGCCCTTGGTGCGGGTCCGCTTGATCTCGTAGAAGCCGGGCGTGGAGGCGACGAGCAGGGTGCCGTCCCACAGCCGGGCGGCGGCCTCGCCGCGCGGGGTCGGGGTCACGACGGGGCCGAAGAAGGCGATGTCGCCCTCGCCGTCGGCGCCCGGAACGGAGATCACCGGAGTGCCGACCTCCTGGCCCACGCGGTCGATGCCGTTGTCGTGCGAGGCCCGCAGCACCTCGTCGTACTCGTCGGAGTCGGCGTACGCGAGCAGCTCGGCCGGCAGGCCGACCTCGGCCAGCGCCTCGGCGATCACCTCACGGGTCGCGCCCTTGTCCTCGTTGTGGATGCGGGTGCCGAGCGCGGTATAGAGCTTGCCGGTGATCTCGTCGCCGTGCTTCTGCTGGGCGGCTATCACCACGCGCACCGGCGCCCAGCCCTTGGGGCCGAGGAGCTCGCGGTAGACCTCGGGCAGCTCGTCGAGCTTGTTCTCGTTGAGCACGGCCAGGCTCATCACGTGCCAGCGCACCTCGACGTCGCGGACCTTCTCGACCTCCAGCATCCAACGGGACGTCATCCAGGCCCAAGGGCAGAGCGGGTCGAACCAGAAGTCGACCGGGGTCTTCTCGCGCACCTGGGTCTCGCTCATGTCTCTCCTCGGTGTCGGTCTCAGGTGGAAAAAGGCGTCAACGGCGCATGTCCTCCGTCGCCAACCAGGACGCCGCCGCACGCATTCCCCCTCGTGCGAGGATTCGGTCAAGAACGCGATCGCGCACGAAGGAGTGCAGGTGCCCGGAGAGAATCTGTCCCGCGAGGAGGCCCGCGAGCGGGCCGAGCTGCTGTCCGTCGACGGGTACGAGGTCGTCCTCGACATCAGCTCGGCGGTGGACGAGGCCGAGCCGGCCGAGGGCCCGCGGACCTTCCGCTCGGTGACGACGATCCGCTTCCGGGCCGCGACGCCCGGCGGTGCCACCTTCGCGGACCTGATCGCGCCGTCGGTGAACTCGGTGACCCTGAACGGGCGGGCGCTGGACGTGTCCGCCGTCTTCGACGGGGCCCGGATCGCCCTGGACGGCCTGGCCTCCGAGAACGTCCTGGTGGTGGACGCGAACTGTGCGTACAGCCGGACGGGCGAGGGCCTGCACCGCTTCGTGGACCCGGAGGACGGCGAGGTCTACCTCTACACGCAGTACGAACCGGCCGACGCCCGCCGGGTGTACGCGAACTTCGAGCAGCCCGACCTGAAGGCGCCCTACCGCTTCGAGGTCACCGCGCCCGAGGGCTGGCAGGTGTGGAGCAACGGCGCCGAGGAGTCCCGCGAGGGCCGGACCCGCCGCTTCGCCGAGACCGCGCCGATCTCCACGTACATCACCTGCGTGGTCGCGGGGCCGTACCACTACGTGACGGACACCTACACCCGCGGCGACCTGACCATCCCGCTGGGCGCCATGTGCCGCAAGGGCCTGGCGAAGCACTTCGACGCGGACGACGTCTTCCTCGTCACCAAGCAGGGCTTCGACCTCTTCCACGAGATCTTCGACTACCCCTACCCCTTCGGGAAGTACGACCAGGCCTTCGTGCCGGAGTACAACCTGGGCGCCATGGAGAACCCGGGGATGGTGACCTTCCGGGAGGAGTACATCTTCCGCGGCAAGGTCACGCAGGCCTCGTACGAGCGGCGCGCGAACGTGATCCTCCACGAGATGGCGCACATGTGGTTCGGCGACCTGGTCACCATGAAGTGGTGGGACGACCTGTGGTTGAAGGAGTCCTTCGCGGACTTCATGGGCTCCTTCGGGCTCGTCGAGGCCACCCGCTTCGACCAGGCCTGGGTGACCTTCGCCAACAACCGCAAGGCGTGGGCCTACCGCGCCGACCAGCTGCCGTCCACGCACCCGATCACGGCCGACATCCGTGACCTGGAGGACGCGAAGCTGAACTTCGACGGCATCACCTACGCCAAGGGCGCGGCGGTGCTCAAGCAGCTGGTCGCCTACGTGGGCCGGGAGGCGTTCCTGGAGGGCGCGCGCCGCTACTTCAAGGCGAACGCCTACGGGAACACCACCCTCGACGACCTGCTGTCGGTACTCGGCGAGGTGTCCGGCCGCGACATGACCGAGTGGTCGCGGGCCTGGCTGCAGACGGCGGGCGTGAACGTGCTGACGCCGGTGGTGACCCACGACGCCCAGGGGCGGATCGCCGAGCTCGCCGTCGTCCAGGAGGGCGACGAGCTGCGTCCGCACCGGGTCGGCGTCGGCCTGTACCGGCGGGAGCCGGACGGCTCGCTGGTCCGCTACGCGCGAGCCGAGGCCGACGTCCGCGGATCCCGCTCGGTGATCGGGGAGCTGTCCGGGCAGGACCGGCCCGACCTGGTCCTGGTCAACGACGAGGACCTCACCTACTGCAAGGTCCGTTTCGACGAGGGTTCGCTGGCCGCGCTGCGCGCGCACCTGGGCGACCTGACGGATCCGCTGGCGCGGGCGCTGAGCTGGTCGGCACTGTGGAACCTGACGCGGGACGGCCTGATGCCGGCGCACGACTTCGTCTCGCTGGTACTGGCGCACGCGGGCCGGGAGACGGACGTCGGCGTCCTGCAGCAGCTGCACGCGCAGGCTCGCGCCTCGATCACCCACTACGCGGCGCCGGACCGGCGCGAGCAGGTCGGCCGGGACCTGGCGGCGGGAGCGCTGCACGAGCTGCGGGCGGCGGCGCCGGGGTCGGAGCACCAGCTGACCTGGGCTCGGTTCTTCGCGGCGAGCGCGGCGACCGAGGGCGACTTCCAGCTGCTCCTCGGGCTGCTGGAGGGCTCGGCGCGGATCGACGGGCTGGAGGTGGACCAGGAGCTGCGCTGGGACTTCCTGCTGCCGCTGGCCGCGCACGGTGCGGTGGACGAGGCAGTCCTCGCCGCCGAACTGGCGCGGGACGACACGGCGTCGGGCAAGCGGCACCAGGTGCGGTGCCTGGCGGCTCGTCCCTCGCAGGCGGTGAAGGACCAGGCGTGGGCCGCGGTCGTCGAGTCGGACGCGCTGTCGAACGCCCTGGTGGAGGCGACGATCGCGGGTATGCAGCAGTCGTCGCAGCGGGACCTGCTGGCGGCCCACGCGGGGCGCTACTTCGAGGTCATCGAGCGGGTGTGGTCGGACCGGTCGATCCAGATCGCGATGGACATCGTCAAGGGGCTCTACCCCTCGCTCCAGGGCGACGCCGCCACGCTGGACGCCACGGACGCCTGGCTGGCCGGACACGAGGACGCCGCCCCGGCGCTGCGCCGCCTGGTCCTGGAGTCCCGCGACGACCTGGCCCGGGCCCTTGCCGCGCAGCGGTGCGACGCGGCGGCCGGCTGACCGGCCCCGGGCCCGTGCTCTGCCCGGCCCCGGGCCCGTGCTCTGCCCGGCTCCGGGGCGGGGTCCGGGCGGGGTCCGGGCGGAGCCCCGGCAGCCGCGGTGCGGTCCGGTCACCCGTACGGGCGCACCTCATCGGCAGTCGAACGCCCGTACTTTAGCCCCGGCTTGTCCGGATTTGCCGACGAGCGTGTAACAGGGGTTAGCAAGGCCATGGCCTGAGGGAATCACCGCGTCATGAACCACAACGCACCCCTCCCCCTCGCCCACCTCACCGGCAACAGCCCGCGCGTGCTGACCCTCGCCCAGCTGCGCGAGCACGGCGTGAGCGCTTCCGAGGCCGCCGAGCGGCCCTGGCAGCAGATCCTGCCCGGTGTGTTCCTGCTCCACACCGGGCCGGCGACCAGCGAGGAACGGCTGCACGCGGCGCTGCTGTACGCGGGCCGGCGCGGCGCGGGCGAGGCCATGATCACCGGGCTGGCGGCCCTGGCCCTGTACCGCTTCCCCTCCGCGCCCCCGCTGCTCGCCCTCTCGCACATCGACGTCCTGGTGCCGGGCACCCGGCGGCTGCGGTCCACCGGCGACGTGCGGATCGTGCGCGTGCACACCGCGCCCCGACCCCAGGAGGTCACCGGGCTGCCCGTGGCGCCCGTCGCGCGGGCCGTCGCCGACGCCGTCGCGCAGCTCGACGACGCCGGTACCGTACGCCGGCTGCTGAGCGAGGCGGTCCGCAGCGGGGCGTGCGAACCGGCCGCCGTCGTACGGGAGCTGACGGTGGCCCGGCTGCTGAACCGGCCGCACGTGGTCGACGCCGTCGAGTCCCTGCTGGCGGAGGGCCGGGCGATCGCCGAGGACCGGCTCTACCAGGTCGTCCGCGGCCATGGACTGCCCGACCCCGTATGGAACGTGGACCTGCGGATCCCCGGCGGTCCGCACCTCGGCGGCGTCGACGCGTTCTGGCCCGAGCACGCCGTGGCCGTGGAGATCGACACCCGCGCCCCGCGTCAGGGGGAGGACGAGGAGTGGTCCGCGTGCGTGCGCAAGCGGGAGGCCCTGGAGCGGCTCGGGGTGACCGTCGTCCACATCACCCCGCGCAAGCTCCGGGACTGGCCCGAGCAGCAGGCCGCGGTCATCCGGACCGCCCTGACGGCTTCCGGTGACCGCGAGCCCGCCGCCTACCTGGTGGTGCTCCCGAGGTGAGGGGAGTACTCCGGGGTGCTCCACAACAGCCGCCCCGGATGTACGGCCTCCACCACCGACTCCACCCTGAAGCGGGTGCGACGGCTGCCGTCGGACGCGAACTCCGTCCGGGCCCGGCCGCTGAGCTGGAGGACGGCCCCGCTCGCCCAGTCCGGGAAGAGCAGCCCGGCCCGCGGGTCGGCGGTCAGGTTCCCCAGGGTCAGGAACATGGAGTTGCCCGCGTAGTCGGGCCAGGTCAGCTCGGCCGGTGACAGCACCTCCACGAAGCCCGGCAAGCCGCCGCGGTGGCTGGCGTCGGCCCCGTCCGGTCCCGTGGTGGCGACGAAGAAGGTGTCGGCCGCCCGTACGGTCCGCACCTGGCCGGCGGTGAGCGCGTCCCCGCGGTGCACCACTCCGGCCCCCTCCGCGACCCGTTCCAGCGGCTGCCGCTTCTGCAGGTACTTCGGACAGTTGGCGAAGACCTGCTCCGCCTCGACGGCGAAGCCCCGCGGGGTCGTCGCGAGCGTTCCGTTGAGCCGCATCCGGCGCCGGGTGCGCGGGTCGAGGGCGAGGGTCCCGACCCGGGTCCCGGCCGTGGCCAGCGCTTCGGCGAGCGGATCACCCGCGAGCGGACCGCTCGTGACGGCGATCCGGTGCGGGCCGGTGGCCCGCACGAAGCCGGGCGGCCCGGTGAGCCAGGAGGCCCACATCCGGCCGGCGCCGTCCGCGGCCCCGACGACCAGGTGCGGCTGGAGCTCCAGGAAGGCCGCGGCGACGTCGCGGATGCCCGTTGTGATCGAACGGCCGACGTGCTCGGCCGGCCCGCGCACGCCGACCCGCTCCTGCACCGCCAGCGAACCCCGGTGATAGACCCCGCTCATGAGAAGAACCCGCAGGTCGGCGCCCCTGCGGTGGGAGCGGGGGCACCCTCGGCACCGGCCGGTACGGAGATCTCCAGGCGGATGCCGTCGGGGTCGTGGAAGAAGATGCCGCCGGAGGCCGTGCCCTCGCCGTGCGCGACGAGGCCCTCGTGGGCGAAGGTGACGCCCAGGCCGCGCAGCCGCTCCTCGTACGCGCGCACCTCCTCGACCGTGCCGGCCGAGAGGGCCAGGTGGTGCAGGCCCGCAGCGGTTGGCACGAAGGGGCCGTCGGCCTGCTGCCAGAGCGTGAGGACGGGCTCGCCGTCCTGGCCCAGGAAGGCGAAGCGGCGACCCTCCTCCTTGCCTTCCTCCAGCGCCTGGAAGCCGAGGGCGTCCCGGTAGAAGGCGAGCGAACGGTCCAGATCGGTGACGTTCAGGCCGACGTGCCCGGTGCGGAGCTTGCTGATGGCGGTGGTCATGACGGGTCCTTCCCCAGAGGCCGTTCAACGAATTCTAACCTTCTACATGCACTTTAAAGGTTAGAGAGGAGGGCGTCAACCGTTCACGTATCCTTGAGGGGTTAGTGAATGAGGAGAGGGACATGACGACTGCGGACCCGCGACCCCTGACCGGGGAGCCGATCGCCCTCGACCTGCTGAACACGCGCTGGATGCGCGAGGGTGAGCCCGTCGACCTCTTCGCCGGCGCCTTCGGTCTCGGCCGGGTCGAAGGGCTCGCGGTCTGGCTGCGGTCCACCGGACTGGCCGACCGGTTCCGGGCCGACGCCCCGACCCTCGTCCACCTGATGACCGCGCGCGAGGCCTTGGCCCGCGCGGTGGCGGACCCGACCGACGACAGTGCACGGGCACTCGTGGACGCCGTACTGGAGCACGGCCGCATCCGCGCCACCCTGACCCCCGAAGGTCCCGGCGAGCGGGCCGAGTTCGCCGATCCGGCCTGGGGTCCGGCCTGGACGGCCGCGCGCGACTACCTCGACCTGCTGAGCTCGACGCCCGAGCGGATCCGCGCCTGCGCCTCGGAGACGTGCATCCTGCACTTCCACGACACCTCGCGCAACGGAACGCGGCGGTGGTGCTCGATGTCGTCCTGCGGGAACAGGGCGAAGGCCTCGCGCCACTACGCGCGCACGCGCGAGCGCTGATCGCTCGAAATCTGTCACACCGGTGCCGGCGCCCGGCCTCGCGCCGGTGTCGACTCGGGGCCACCATGTCGATAAATCGACTACTTGGCCCCAGGGTTTCGCACCACTGTGCCCGGATACGGGCCCACTGGCGGAAACACCGCACTGGCGAGTGTCCGCCACGGTAGGTCTCGGTCGATGACATCCCTCCCCAAAGAGCGGTCCGTTGCGCAAAGCTGACCGGTCATCCGGCACCGAAATCCGGACCGTATCTTTCACTTACCAGGGATGCTGATGACCCTCGAATCCCCCAGCTCCATACCCGGGGCCAGACGCGCCGTGCGCGTCGCGGCCGCGGCCGGCCTGGTCGCCGCCCTCGTGGCCGGCGGCGCCGTGCCCGCGTTCGCGGCGACCGGCACGGACACCCCGGGCACCTCACCGGCCGTCAAGTCCGCCGACCAGAAGCTCGGTTCGGCCGACGTCGAGCTCCTCCAGGAGGCCAAGGCCAAGGGTGACGCGAACGTCACCGTCATGGTCGCGACCGCCCCCGGCCAGACCAAGCAGGTCGCCGACCAGCTGGACTCCGTCCAGGGCGCCTCGGTCGGCCGGACCTACGACAACCTGGGCTACGTGCGCGCCACCCTGCCGACCGGCAAGGCGGAGGCCGCGCTGAAGGCGGCCGCCAAGCTGTCCTCGGTGCACGGCATCGACCTGCGTCACGAGATCCAGCTGCCCGACCCGCGGCCCGACGCCGGCCGGGAGAGCGGCACGGCCAAGAAGACATCGGCCGGGACGTACGCGGCGCCGGACCGGAACACCCCGGCGAAGAACCCGTACAACCCGTCCTTCGAGACCGGGGCGGTCGACTTCGTCGCGCAGAACCCGCAGGCCGACGGCCGCGGTGTGACGATCGGCATCATGGACTCGGGTGTCGACCTCGGCCACCCGGCCCTGCAGAAGACCACCACCGGCGAGCGCAAGATCGTCGACTGGGTGACGGCGACCGACCCGATCACCGACAACGACGGGACCTGGCGGGCCCAGATCACCCCGGTCACCACCGCGGGCGGCACCTTCACCGCGGGCGGCCAGAGCTGGAAGGCGCCCGAAGGCAGCTTCCAGTGGAGCCGCTTCAGCGAGTCGATCACCGCGAACGGTGACATGAAGGGTGACGTCAACCGGGACGGGGACACCACCGACCGGTTCGGCATGCTGTACGACGCGGCCGCCGGCACCGTGCGTGTCGACACCGACCAGGACGGCGACTTCACCAACAACGAGCCGATGAAGCCGTACAAGGACGGCTACCAGATCGGTTACTTCGGCACGGACAACCCGGCGACCGACGTCGCCGAGCGGATCCCGTTCGTGATCGAGATCCGCAAGGACGTCCCGATGGACCCGCTGGGCGGGGACTGGGTCGGCAAGAAGGTCGACTTCGTCAACATCGGCATCATCGAGTCCGAGCACGGCACGCACGTCGCCGGCATCACCGCCGCCAACAGCCTCTTCGGCGGCAAGATGAACGGCGAGGCGCCCGGCGCCAAGCTCGTCTCCTCGCGCGCCTGCTCCTGGTCCGGCGGCTGCACCAACATCGCGCTGACCGAGGGCATGATCGACCTCGTCGTCAACCGCGGTGTGGACATCGTCAACATGTCCATCGGCGGCCTGCCGGCGCTGAACGACGGCAACAACGCGCGCGCCGAGCTCTACCGCAACCTCATCGACACCTACGGGGTCCAGCTGGTCATCTCCGCCGGCAACTCCGGCCCGGGGCTGAACACCATCGGCGACCCGGCCCTCGCGGACAAGGTCATCTCCGTGGGCGCCTCGGTCTCGAAGGAGACCTGGGCCGCCAACTACGGCTCCGGCGTGAGCACGAAGTACAACATGTTCCCCTTCTCCTCGCGCGGTCCGCGTGAGGACGGCGGCTTCACGCCGACCATCAGCGCCCCCGGCGCGGCCATCAACACCATCCAGACCTGGCTGCCCGGCGCGCCGGTGAAGGAGGCCGGCTACACCCTGCCGGCCGGTTACGGCATGCTCCAGGGCACCTCGATGGCCTCGCCGCAGGCCGCGGGCGCGAGCGCCCTGCTGATCTCGGCCGCGAAGCAGCAGAACATCAAGCTGACCCCGGCCTCCCTGCGCATCGCGCTGACGAGCTCCGCGAAGAAGATCCACGACGTCCCGGCGCACGCGCAGGGTTCGGGTCTGATCGACGTGAACGGCGCGTGGGAGTCCATCCAGCGCGACGCCAGGGCCAACGAGTTCACCGTCAAGGCGCCGGTCGACACCGCGATCGACCAGTTCCTGAAGACCCCGGGCTTCGGCACCGGCCTGTACGACCGCGAGGGCGGCCTCAAGGTCGGCCAGAAGAAGGTCTACAACGTCGTCGTCACCCGCACCACGGGTGTCAAGTACGGCACCCGGCACGACCTGAGCTGGCGCAACAACGACGGCACCTTCAAGGTCATCGGCGGCTACGACTACGTCACCCTGCCGCTGAACAAGCCCGTCACCATCAAGGTCGAGGCCAAGCCCAAGACGGCCGGCGTCCACAGCGGCATCCTGCAGCTGGACGACGAGACCACCGAGGGCATCGACAAGCAGATCCTGACGACCGTCGTGGCTTCCGCCCCCCTGGCCGCGCCGGCGTTCTCCCTGTCGCAGTCCTCCACCGTGGAGCGCAACTCGCACAAGTCGTACTTCGTGACGGTGCCGCCGGGTGCCAAGAGCCTGGAGGTCGCCCTCAGCGGTCTCGCGGCCGGCGCCCAGACGCGCTTCATCGCGATCCACCCGTACGGCGTGCCGGTGGACCCCACGTCCACCATCAACTGCTACCCGAACTACGACAACCCGGCCAACACCTGCCGTCCCGACGTGCGCTCGTACCCCGAGCCGGCGCCGGGCGTCTGGGAGATCGAGGTCGAGGCCCGTCGTACGTCGCCGGTCCTGGACAACCCGTTCACGCTGGACGTCTCCGTGCTCGGCGCTGCCTTCGACCCCGCGGTCAAGGTCCTGCCCGAGGTGAAGCAGGGCACCCCGGCCCCGGTCCAGTGGAGCGTCAAGAACTCCGGGGCGGCCATCTCCGGCGGCAAGCTCAAGGGCGGCCCGCTCGGTTCCGCGAAGGTCGCCAAGCCGACCATCGCGGACGGTGAGACCCAGACCACCGAGATCGCGGTGCCCGCGGGCACCTCCCGCCTCGACGTCGCGATCGGCAAGGTGTCCGACACCGCCGCCGACCTCGACCTTGAGGTCTACAAGGACGGCGTCAAGGTGGGCTCCTCCGCCGACGGCGACTCCGAGGAGGCCGTGAGCCTGGTGAACCCGGCCGCGGGCACCTACACGGTCAAGGTGATCGGCTACGCGGTCCCGGCCGGCTCCACCACCTACGACTACCGCGACGTGTTCTTCTCGGCCGCCCTGGGCTCCGTCCAGGTCGACGAGGCCGCCGCGGTGAACCTCGCCACCGGCGCCACCGCGCAGGTCTCGGCGAACGTCCTGGTCACCGGCGCGGCCCCGGAGGGCCGTCAGTTCTTCGGCCAGGTCGAGCTGCTCAACGCCCGCGGCACCGCTGCGGGCACCGGCAGCGTGCAGATCGAGAAGGTCCTCCCCTAGCACCTTCCGCGGGGAACCCGAGGGGGCGGCGCTCTGACGAGCACCGCCCCCTCGGGCCGTTTCCCCTCCGGCTCCGGCTCCGACTCCGACCAGGCAAAACGGCTGTTCCGGAGCCGGCGGGGCACCCCCGTCACGCAGGCGTCACGGGGGTGCGCATCCAGAAAACCGTCCGTTCCTCGGACAATGAATTGGACAAGGCGCGTGGGGTCGAACGCATGATGGCTCCACGCGCGCCCGCGTCGTACGGAGCAGAAGGAGTCACCGTGAGGGTCGGAATCGTCGGAGCCACCGGTCAGGTCGGCGCAGTCATGCGCAGCATCCTCGCCGAGCGCAAGTTCCCGGTGGACGAGCTGCGCCTGTTCGCCTCGGCCCGGTCCGCCGGCTCGACGATCGAGTGGGAGGGCCGCGAGATCACCATCGAGGACGCCTCCGCGGCCGACTACTCCGGCCTGGACATCGTGCTCTTCTCCGCGGGCGGCGCCACCTCGAAGGCCCTGGCCGAGAAGGTCGCCTCGCAGGGCGCCGTGGTCATCGACAACTCCTCCGCCTGGCGCAAGGACCCCGAGGTCCCCCTCGTGGTCTCCGAAGTCAACCCGCACGCGATCCGGAACCGCCCCAAGGGCATCATCGCGAACCCGAACTGCACCACCATGGCGGCCATGCCGGTGCTGCGCCCGCTCCACGACGAGGCCGGCCTGACCTCGCTGGTCGCCACCACCTACCAGGCGGTCTCCGGCTCCGGCCTGGCCGGTGTGGCCGAGCTCGACGGCCAGGTCAAGGCCGTTGCCGAGGGCGCGACCGGGCTGGTCCACGACGGCGGTGCCGTCGACTTCCCCGAGCCGGGCGTCTACAAGCGTCCGATCGCCTTCAACGTGCTCCCGCTCGCCGGTTCGATCGTCGACGACGGCTCCTTCGAAACCGACGAGGAGCAGAAGCTGCGCAACGAGTCCCGCAAGATCCTGGAGATCCCGGAGCTCAAGGTCTCGGGCACCTGCGTGCGCGTACCGGTCTTCTCCGGGCACTCCCTCCAGATCAACGCCCGCTTCGACCGGCCGATCAGCGTCGAGCGCGCCTACGAGCTGCTGAAGGACGCCGCGGGCGTGGAGCTCTCCGAGATCCCGACCCCCCTCCAGGCCGCAGGCCAGGACGCCTCGTACGTGGGCCGCATCCGCGTCGACGAGACGGTGGACAACGGCCTCGCGCTGTTCGTGTCGAACGACAACCTCCGCAAGGGCGCCGCGCTGAACGCGGTCCAGATCGCGGAGCTCGTGGCCGAGGAGCTGCGCGGCTGACCCCGCACCCGGAACCGCACCGACCGGAGGGCGGGCGCCGCACGGCGCCCGCCCTCCGGGCACGTCAGGGCCGGCGCACCTCGAACAGGAAGCAGCCGTACTCGGCGGCGCGGACGTGCACGAGGGCCACCGCGGGGTCGGCGAAGGCGTCGCCGAGAGCCCGCTCGATCATCCCGTCGGGATCTTCTCCGAGGTCCAGGAGCCGCCCGCCGAGGATGTGCCCGCGGGCGTCGTACCGCCGGACGGTGCGCCGCGCCCCGGACCGGACGAAGGGGTGTGCGTCGCCGCCGGCGGGGCCCCCGCACGCCTCGGCGTGGACGAAGACGGGCCCCTGTTCGTCGTAGGCGCCGGGATCGGCGCCGGTACGGGCCGCCCAGCGCCGCAGCGGCGCGTACGAGACGAGGGCGATCCGCTCCCCCACCTCACTGGGGCGCAGGCAGCACCGCAGCGGCTCACCGCCCTTCTCGTCGGGGTACGGGACGAGTGGCCGTCCCGCATCGTCGTGCGCGCGGAGCTCCTGGAGCGCCGCCTCCTCGATGGGCCTGGCCCGGTGTCTGATGGTCATGCCCAGCAGCCTGCCGGGAACGGGCTCGTCCGTCCGGCGGGTTTCCGACCTCGCGTTCGCCCGTGGATTACTCCGGGGCGGTGACCCTGCCCCCATGGAAGGATGGCGGGGCAACGTCACCATCGAAGGAGATGACCGCGTGCCAGGCACGAACCTCACCCGTGAAGAGGCTCAGCAGCGTGCGAAGCTGCTCACCGTCGACTCGTACGAGATCGAACTCGATCTCAGCGGTGCGCAGGAGGGTGGCACCTACCCGTCCGTGACCACCGTGCGCTTCCAGTCGGCCGAGGCCGGGGCGGAGACCTTCATCGACCTGGTCGCCCCCGCGGTGCACGAGGTCGTCCTCAACGGCAAGGCGCTGGACGTCGCCGCCGTCTTCCGCGACTCCCGGATCGCCCTGGCGCACCTCGCTGCCGGGGCCAACGAGCTGCGGGTCGTCGCGGACTGCGCGTACACGAACACCGGTGAAGGCCTCCACCGCTTCGTCGACCCGGTCGACCAGCAGGCCTACCTGTACACCCAGTTCGAGGTGCCGGACGCCCGGCGGGTCTTCGCCAGCTTCGAGCAGCCCGACCTGAAGGCCACGTTCCAGTTCACCGTGACGGCCCCCGAGGGCTGGACGGTCGTCTCGAACTCCCCCCGGGTCGTTCCCGAGGGCGCGGCGCAGGCGGACGTCAAGGACACCGTCTGGCGTTTCGAGCCGACCCCGCGCATCTCCTCGTACATCACGGCGCTGATCGTCGGCCCGTACCACTCGGTGCACAGCTCGTACGAGGGCAGGGACGGCCAGTCCGTACCGCTCGGCATCTACTGCCGCCCCTCGCTCGCCGAGTTCCTCGACGCAGAAGCGATCTTCGACGTGACCCGGCAGGGCTTCGACTGGTTCCAGGAGAAGTTCGCCTACGACTACCCCTTCGCCAAGTACGACCAGCTCTTCGTGCCGGAGTTCAACGCGGGCGCGATGGAGAACGCGGGCGCGGTCACCATCCGCGACCAGTACGTCTTCCGCTCGAAGGTGACGGACGCGGCGTACGAGGTGCGCGCCGAGACCATCCTCCACGAGCTCGCCCACATGTGGTTCGGCGACCTCGTCACCATGGAGTGGTGGAACGACCTGTGGTTGAACGAGTCGTTCGCCACCTACACCTCGATCGCGTGCCAGGCGTACGCGGAGGGCTCGAAGTGGCCGCACGCGTGGACCACCTTCGCCAACTCCATGAAGACGTGGGCGTACCGGCAGGACCAGCTGCCGTCCACGCACCCGATCATGGCGGACATCCGCGACCTCGACGACGTCATGGTCAACTTCGACGGCATCACGTACGCCAAGGGCGCCTCGGTGCTCAAGCAGCTCGTCGCCTACGTCGGCATGGACGCCTTCTTCAAGGGGGTGCAGGCCTACTTCAAGGCGCACGCCTTCGGCAACACCCGCTTGTCGGACCTGCTGGGCGCGCTGGAGGAGACCTCGGGCCGCGACCTGGCGGCCTGGTCGAAGGCATGGCTGGAGACGGCCGGCATCAACGTCCTGCGCCCGGAGGTCACCACCGACGCGAACGGCGTGATCACCGCCTTCGGCATCCGCCAGGAGGCGCCCGCTCTGCCCGCCGGCGCCCAGGGCGAGTCCACGCTGCGCCCGCACCGCATCGCGGTGGGCCTGTACGAGCTCCAGGACGGCGCGCTGGTGCGCACCGACCGCATCGAGCTGGACATCGACGGCGCGCTGACCACGGTGCCGGAGCTGGTGGGACGTGCCCGTCCGGCGGTGTTCCTGCTGAACGACGACGACCTGTCGTACGCGAAGGTCCGTCTGGACGAGGCCTCCCTCGCCGCGGTCACCGCCCACATCGGCGACTTCGCGGAGTCCCTGCCGCGTGCCCTGTGCTGGGCGTCGGCCTGGGACATGACGCGTGACGGGGAACTCGCCACCCGCGACTACCTCGCGCTGGTGCTCTCGGGCATCGGCAAGGAGTCCGACATCGGCGTCGTGCAGTCCCTGCACCGCCAGGTGAAGTTGGCCATCGACCTGTACGCGGACCCGGCGTGGCGCGAGGAGGGGCTGGCGGCCTGGACCGAGGCCACCCTGGAGCACCTGCGTGCGGCGGAGCCGGCCGGTGACCACCAGCTGGCATGGGCGCGGGCGTTCGCGGCATCGGCCCGCACCGAGGAGCAGCTGGCGTACCTGTCGGCCCTGCTGGACGGCTCGGCCGAGGTCGAGGGCCTGGCCGTCGACACCGAGCTGCGGTGGGCGTTCCTGGAGCGGCTCGCCGCGACGGGCGCCGCGGACGAGCCGGAGATCGCGGCGGAGCTGGAGCGGGACGCGACGGCGGCCGGCGAGCGGCACGCGGCGACCGCGCGGGCGGCTCGCCCGACGGCGGCGGCGAAGGCCGCGGCGTGGGCCTCGGTGGTGGAGTCCGGCGACCTGCCGAACGCGGTGCAGGAGGCCGTGATCGGCGGCTTCGTCCAGTCCGACCAGCGCGAGCTGCTGGCCCCGTACACCGCGAAGTTCTTCGCGGTGGTCAAGGAGGTCTGGGAGACCCGCAGCCACGAGATCGCCCAGCAGATCGCGGTGGGCCTGTACCCGGCGCTCCAGGTCTCGCAGGAGACCCTGGACGCGACGGACGCCTGGCTGGCCTCGGCCGGCCCGAGCGCCGCGCTGCGGCGTCTGGTGTCGGAGTCCCGGTCGGGCGTCGAACGTGCGCTGAAGGCCCAGGCCGCCGACTCCGCCGCCGCTCGGGTCTGAGGGCTCCCGGGCTCTGCCCGCCCCGCGGGAGCAGTGCCCCGCCCGGGCCCGGGGCCTCCCGCGGGAGGCCCCGGGCC
>NZ_JBHYMC010000092.1:0-17401 GCF_042742535.1 Streptomyces sp. NPDC058880 | reverse complement strand
CCTCCGGATCGCTCCGGAGGCGGCCCCTCGGCACGGGAGGTGAACGGGCTCAGCACCCGCAGAGGGCGGATTCCCACTGGTGGGGCGCCTGGGTGTGGGGCTCCTGGGTGTGGGCCCGGACGAGGACCGCCCGCTCAGGCGTCAGGAGTCCGCGCCGGTTCCCGGCCCGCGCGGACCGGGACGACAGGTTCCGCACCCGCGTCCCCTGCCGCGGATCGACGGGCCAGTGGGGCAACCGTGCCGTGCCCGCCGGTCGCCCCGGCGCACCGGGGTGTTCCGCGCTCGGGGGGACAGCGGGGCGGAGGAGTCCTCCCCGGCCCCGCGACGTGTCACACCCTCGACCCGAGGGTGTCGCAGGGGTGGCCCTCGGCCGCCTCCGGTGTGCGGTCGAGGTCGGCGAGGTCCTGGGCCGTCAGGTGCAGGTTCGCCGCCGCGACGTTGGCCCGCAGGTACGTCAGGCGGGTGGTGCCGGGCACGGGGATGACGTGGTCGCCCTGAGCGAGGACCCAGGCGAGCGCCACCTGGGCCGGGGTGGCGCCGTGACGGTCCGCGACCTCGCGCAGGGGGGTGAGGATCCGCTGGTTCGCCGCGCGGGCCCGAGCGGTGAAACGCGGATGACGAGCACGCAGGTCTTCGGACGGGAAACGGGTGTCCGGTGTGATGGTCCCGGTGAGGAATCCGCGCCCCAGGGGCGAGAAGGGGACGAACAGGGCGCCGTTGCGGGCGCACCAGCCGACGATGTCCTCCTCGGGGTCCCGGCCGCCGAGCGCCTGCCGGGACCAGAGCGAGAGCTCGGACTGGACGGCGGCGACGGGGTGGATGCGATGCGCCTGTTCGGCCTGCCGGATGCGGACGTCCGAGAGGCCGAGGCGGGCGATCTTGCCCTCGGCCACCATCGCGGCGAGGACGCCCCAGCTGTCCTCCAGGGGGACGGCCGGGTCGACGCGGTGCAGGTAGCACAGGTCCACGGTGTCGGTACGCAGGCGGCGCAGGCTCGCCTCGACCGCATCGCGCAGGTGCGCCGGCCTGCCGTCGCGGTGCAGGGTCATGGTGGCGAGGTCGTCCACGACCAGGCCGACCTTGGTGGCGAGGAACACCTCGTGCCGCCGGGGGGCGACGGCCCGCCCGATCAGCGTCTCGTTGTGGCCCTCTCCGTACACGCCGGCGGTGTCCAGGAGCGTGGCTCCCAGGTCGACGGCCGCGTTCAGGAGCTCGGCCCAGGCCCGGTCGTCGGAGTGCGGGCGGACGTACATCCAGGGGCTCATACCGGCGCAGCCGAGGCCCACGGCTCCGAGCCGCTGCCCGGTCGGCCGGAAGAGCCTGGTCCTCCGGCTCACCGAACAGCCGTTTCGCGGTGGTGCCACCGACCGACGCGGTGACCGGGCCGAACGGCGCCGCGGACCGGGATCGACGGGTACGGGTGGCGGGCCGGGCCCGGCCCGCCGGCTTCGGCCGAGGTCACTGCACGCACCCCGCCTCGTGCCGTACGGAGACGGTCCGGTCGGCCGCCTGCACGATGGCGGGGCCGTCGGTGGCGCTCAGATCCACACTGCTCTCCAAGGGGAGGGGACGGGGGTCCGGCTGCTCAGCATGCCAGCTGACCGTCCGTCGGGGAGGGCGTCCATCAGCCGATCAATGACCGGACAACGCCCCTTGCCGCGGGAGGCTTTGGCGATGTCCGGGCGTACTCGTGGTCCGAGGGCGGCTCCCGGGCGACACACCCCGGCCACGGGGCGACGAAGGGCCCGGACTCCCCCGCGGTCAGGGTCAGCACCGGGGGCGGGCGCGGCCCGGGCAGGAGCACGGAGGACGGCGGCGCGGGCGAGCGGACCCGCACCCGGACCCGGCCCCACCACACCGCCAGACCGGTGACTTCCCGGCGGTGCCTGGCGGGAAGTCGACAGTCCCCGTCCTAGCGTCCCCGAGCGGGGCGGAATCCGGGACGGCACCCGCCACGCAACGGAAGGACACACGATGGCACGTCGGTTTCGGACACGCGCTCTGTTGTCGACCTTCGTAGGACTGAGCCTCCTCGCGCTGGCCGCGTGCGGCGTCGAGCGCTCCGCCGGCGTCTCGCCCCCCGACGACAGCCGGGTCAGGGCGCCGCGCGAGTTCAGCGGCATCGCCTGGCTCGCCACCGAGCGCAGGTCCACCGGCTCGGGGCGGGAGACGCAGCCACGAGAGGTCTTCCTGGTCTGCCACGACGCGAGGGACAACGACGCCGAACGCGACCTTCCCCGCCTTTCGATCGTGCGGACGCCGGTCGACCCCGACGGCATCTCCGTCGAAGAGCTTCACGTGGCCTTCCCCACCGTGCCGAACGACCTGGAGAGCATCGCCAGACTGCCCGGCCGGGACGAGGCGCTGCTGGTGGAGAGCAACGCCGACGGCGACGACCCCGACCCCACCATCTACCTCGCCCGGTGGGACAAGGACCTCAACGTCGAGATCGCGGGCTCGGTGCCCTGGCCGAAGACACCCGAGCCACTGGTCAACGTCGAGGCGACGGCCGTCGCGACGGTCGGCGGGCGGGACTACTTCGTGTACGCCGAGCGGGCGCAGGGCAGCGACACCACCCGCATCAACATGACCCGCCTGAAGGTCGGCAGGAACGGTGCGATCACGTTCGGCGGGACCTGGACGTCGGTCTCGTTCACCGCACCCGAGCCCCCCGGTGCACGCCCGGCCTCGGGCCTCGACATCGACGCGAAGGGCAATCTCTACCTCTCGTCCGCGTACGACCCCGGTGACCTCGGCCCGTTCGACAGTGCCGTGTACCACGCGGCCACGGTCCGGCGGGGCGGGCCCCTCGGTGCGGAGCTGGTTCCGGTCGCCCCTCCGAGGATGCTGGCCCGGAGCTCGGGGCTCAAGGTCGAGGGCGTCGCGCTGGTGTCCGGCGCCTTCCCGATCTTCATCAGTGACGACGACGAGGACTACGGCGGCCTGCTGCGGCAGCTGCGGGTGACGGAGCCGGAGGGCTGAACCGGCGCCGGACGGCCCGGAGATCACGACCCACCGCGCCTCGACCACCGCTCCTTCGCCGCCGCCAGCCGTGGCCGAAAACGGCCCTCATGGCGGCGGCGCCCGCTCCGGCGACGGATACTGCAGGTCAACAGACCGGCAGCCCAGTGATCCCGAACCGGGAGTGCGTGCGGCCGACCGCTACGGCCGGAGGGACGTGCCGGCTCCCGAGTGCGAAAGGTTCAGGGATGAACACTCTGACCGCTCTGGCGTCGGCGGCTTTCGGCTCCACCGCCTGTCTCACGGCTCTCTCGACGGTGAAATGGCTCGGCCAGCAACCCCAGCGGTTCAAGGTCACGGGCCTGGCCGTAACCGGCGTGATCCTGTGCGCCGTCATCGGGACCATCGCGACCGCGAGCCGGAGCGTGGTGCTCGGCTTCATCGTGGGCGCCGTGCTGACACCGCCCGTCCACCGGCGGATCGTGCAACGACGCGGGTACGCAGCCACCTCCTGACCGCGTCGCCCCTGGAGATCGCCGCCCTGCCGGCAAGAGGCACCGCGCAGGGCCTGCCCGAGGAATGCGGCGAACAGGACTCGATCCCCATGGATCGGACCGGGGAGGGCGCTGCGCGGAAGGTGGAGGCCGTACAGTCCCGAGTGATCGACTTCCGGTCATCGTGGGTCCGCGCCTCAGCGCGGGGCCGGCCGGCACGCCCGTGCCGAGCAGGGTCGACGCGGACGGTGCCTGCCGAGGGCGAGAGGAGGCAGGGACGTGAGTGAGCGCAGCGAACGCCCGCTGCTGTTCCTGGACGTCGACGGACCTCTCCTGCCGTTCGGCGGCGGCCCGCGGGGCGCTCTGTCGGGCACCGCGACCGATGCGTTCCTGACGCGGCTCGACCCGAGCATCGGGCCTCGCCTCGCTGCACTGCCGTGCGAGCTGGTCTGGGCCACCACCTGGGAGGAAGCGGCGAACACCGACATGGCACCCGAACTCGGCCTGCCACCCCTGCCGGTCGTGCGCTGGCCGGAGACCTCCGACGCGCAGGAACGCGAGGACAAGTGGTTCGGCCTCCACTGGAAGACCCGAACCCTGGTCTCGTGGGCGGACGGACGCCCGTTCGCCTGGGTTGACGACGAGATCACCGATGCCGATCGGGACTGGGTGTCCGCCCGCCACCGCGCCCCGGCCCTCCTCCACCGCGTCGCGTCGTCCCGCGGCCTCACAGGCGAAGACTTCACGGTCCTCGACCGATGGCTGCGGGCCGCGTGAGACTGCCCCGCAGTGGCCCACGGGAAGCGACGGGGGCGGGGCCCCATGAGCTTCATGGCGGCCCCGCAGCGCAGCCCCCCGCCTCCGGAGTCGGCGTGGCTCTCTCCGCGCGCCGGACGCATCCCCTTGGAGTGGTGTCACCGGCAACGGAGGCAACGGCAGACCTTCGACGAACGGGGGCCAGCCCCTACGGCCAGCCCTGCTTCACCTGGGCGGGTGCGGTGTTCCAGTGCTTGGGTATGAAGGTGATGACGTAGGTTCCGCGGTCGAAGTCGGCGTATCCGGAGGACCAGCTGCGGAACTTGCTCTCGTACACCTTCATGGGCCCCATGCCGCCTTCGGGCGAGTGATAGTGGTTCGCATGGGTCCATATGGTCTGGTCAGGGTGTGCTTCCTTCTGCTCCCCGAACCAGCCGTAGTCGAAGTTGACGTAGCTCTCACCCGGCCCGGCGGGGCTGCGTGAGGTGTTCCTGTCCTTCGACATGTCGACGAGGCCCGTGTTCCGGTCGGGGCGGAACGCATCGGGGTCGCCGTACTTCCGCTTGTCCGAGGAACTCCTGGGGTCCTGCCCGCTCCAGAAGTGCTTCGAGTAGATGACCGCCTTCATCCTGGACGGGTCGTGGTTGCCCCCGTTCCAGTCCTTGAAGGACGGGGTGTTCCGCAGGGCCGCGTAGAAGTTCGAACGGCTGCCTTCGGCGGCGAGAGCGTCGCCGTTCTTGGTGAGCTCTGCCTTGAGGTTGCTCAGATACGTGCTCTCGTCATGCGCGGTTTCCAGAGACCGGTTGATGACGGATGCCACTTCTCGGGCCCGGTTGAAGCCCTTCGTCTCGTCGAAGCTCTGCTTGGCGACGCGCCCCTCGAACTCGGCCCGCGTCTCGCCCGGCCGGGGGCTGGTGTTCTCCAGGGCGCGCCGATGCTTCTCCTCGTCGAAGGACGCGAAGGCCAGTCTGTTCGTCGGGTAGAAGCCCGAATTGACCCAGGTGACACCCACGCACCCGTAGGAGAGCTGCTCCCGCTGCCGTTCGGTCATCTGCTGCACTCGCCCGTCGCGGTGGCTGTAGGACTGCTGCCACTTGCGTATGTAATTGCTGATGCCGGTCGTGGCCCTGCCTCCGTAGGCCCGGTACGCGTCGGGCATGCGGTCCAGCGGCTCGGCGGGCGGCGTCACCCTGGCGCCGGCCGCGGCCGAGGACCTGAGGGACTCGGTGGCGCTCGGCAGGTCCCCGCCGGGGGTCTTGTCCGGCCGGCCGATGTCCATGGCCGCTTCGTTCAGCGCGTTGATGAGTCGGACGTCATCGGCTGTCAGGCCGTGCCGGTCGGCATAGGAGCCCTTCACGTCGCCGGGAGTGCCGGCTGCCTGACTGACGGACGGCGCGAGCCCGGCGGTGCACAGCACGATGCCCACCGTGGTGAGGGCGAGGAACCCTGAACGTTTGTACATGAAATCCTGAGTTTCCCTTTGTTGAAAAGCGGAATGAGAGAACGGCTGGTGTCTGCGCAGCAGGAGTAACGGACTGACCGAGCCGGCCCGCTCCCCGTTCCCTCATTTCTCCGCTGCGTCCGGGAGCGACCAAGAGACCGACACCGGCCGGGGTTTCACCGGCCCTGCGCCCATTTCGGAATGGACGGTCAGTTCGTGCGAGAAGTGATCCTGTCCCGGCGCCGATTCCTCGACAACACTGCGGCTCCACATTCGGCCAGCTGCCCGGTGGGGTGGTATTCGGTCATGCGGGTCGGGCTCTGCCCCGAGTCGGTACGCCCGCCGGCGGCGTTCTTCCGTCCCCCCGCACGAGCCGTGGCGCGCCCGGAGTCGGCCGCCCCGAAAGCCCCGCGCAAAGGCCTGGGGCGGCGCCGTCAACCGCGACGGGGAATGCCGGGCGGCAGCCGCGATACCGGCACGGGCGCTCCGGCCGACGTGTGTGGAACTCCGGAATGAGGTGGCTCTGCCCTTCGGATTGACCGCACGGTCTTCGCCACTCTCCCTTTCCAACCTCGGTCGGCTCACTGCCGGCCCGGCTCCGTCACGAGCCGTCGCCTTCCTCAGAACGGCCGGTAAAGCCCTCTCCAAGTCCCACGGCAGATACGCACGATCCTGGAAATGGTTGAATCCGACTCGACCGAAGGGTCGGCTCTTCCGTTTCCCCGGGCAGGTGACCGAGTATCAGAAGACCGATCGCGCCGGGATCTCCGCGACGTACTCGTGACCTCACGGCCCGCTCCACGCCGGTCCGCACGCCGCCGAGAATCCGGATGCGGGACGCATCGTGCGTCTGCGAGCATGCGTCGCCGTGGAGATCAACAATGTTGTCGTCCGCCGTGCGGTCGACTCCGATGCCGCCGCGGTGGCCGAGGTGTGGCTGCGCTCCTTCACGGCGGCGCTTCCGAGCGTGCGCCGGGCGCATACGGACGACGAGGTCCGGGCCTGGTTCCGGGAGGTGGTCGTGCCCGGACAGGAGACCTGGGTGGCGACGGTCGCATGCTCGGTCGTCGGGATGATGGTGCTGGAAGGTGGGGCTCTGGAGCAGCTCTACCTCGATCCGGCCTGGCAGGGACAGGGGATCGGAGGACGCCTGGTGGACCTGGCCAAGCAGCGTCGTCCAGCCGGTCTGACGCTATGGACGTTCCGGGTCAACGCGTCGGCGCGGCGCTTCTACGAGCGGCGCGGCTTCGCCGCGGGCGAGTGCACCGACGGTCACCGCAACGAGGAACGCGAGCCGGACATCCGGTACGTGTGGCGCCCGGACGAAGACGGACGCTCACCTGGACAGGGGCGCCGTCGAACCCGTCGGGCGACTGCGCGCCGCATGGCCGCAGAACCGGGACCAGGTGGAGGTGATAACGAGGCACAAGGCACACTTCACGTGTAACAGCCCCTCGACCGACAAGAGGATCGAGCATGATCACGCTCAAGAAGGAAGACGGCCCGGCGGATCTGGACGGGGTGACCCATCTGTCCATCGGAGTGTCCTGGGACCCCACCGTCGGCAGTAGCGGCGGGCTGCTGGGGAAGATCCGTCAGAAGACCGGCACGGACCTCGACCTCATTGCCATCGCCATGTCGGGTGCCGAGCCGGTGCGACTGGCCGGGCTTGACTCCCTGGACCCGCTGGGCAACGGCTCGTTGGTGCACAGCGGAGACAACCAGACCGGGCACGGCGACGGCGATGACGAGACGGTGACCGTCGCGCTCGACCAGGTACCGTCCAACATCACCTCCATCGTGTTCATCGCCGCCGCGTACAAGAAGCGCAGCGCCTTCCAGAACGCCCGGAACATCAGCTTCAAGGTGTACGACGCGACGGGCGGCAGCACCCAGCAGGTCGCCGACATCTGGCCGAGCCTGCTCACCACCGACAACGGGTGCGCCGTGGCCAAGGCGACCAGGGACGGCGCGGGCTGGAAACTCCAGGTGATCAATGAGACCGGGAAGATCAAGCAGGGGGACGAGCACGCCCTGATGCGCTTCGCCATGAGCAAGTAGCGGAGGTCCTGTCAGCGCGGCCTCACTGTGACAGCGGCACCGCGGCACCGCGGCCGTCGGCGGAACCGTTGTCGCAGGAGGTTCGCGCTCAGGCCGTGCCGTCCCGGTGCAGACCGGCTCTGGCTCAGGCCCGGCACGGGCCCGGCCTTCCACGGCTCTCGGCCGCACGGGCCCCTGCCAGGCTCTTGACAGGGGCTCCGTGCTGCCCGAAGCCATACGTCGCTCCACGTCTGCAGAGCTTCGCATGCTGTCCGAACCCGTGGGCAGGTGCCGTCAGGGGCTGCCGTCAGGGGCTTTCACCCGTAACGCGGACCGGTACCTCCTCGACGGACGCGTCCGGGCCGGAGGCCTGGGGACGGCAGGGCCGCATCGCTGTCGGACGGCGGTGGTCTCACTTCGGGGCGTGCTCGCCCAGGTAGAAGAGCAGCCAGATGAACCCGGCGAACACGTGCGTGCCGAAGATGTAGAAGAAGGCGCGCAGCGCGACGCCCTGCTCTTTCCACTTCTCCTGGTCCGCCGCAGGCTTCGCCCGGGGGTCATCGTCCGTCATCGTGTGGGTTCCTTCCTGGTGTACGGCGCCCGGAGCGGGTGCGCGGGCACCCCGCACGGAGCAGCGGCGCCCTCCGGGCCGAAGAGGGCCGGCGGCTGTTCGGTGCGCCCACGAGCGGCCCGTACCGAGCGCGGCAGCAGCGGCACCGTCCCACCGCGCTCGCACACCGGTCCCGTCGCCGCACACCCGCGGGGATGCCGCGCCCCCAGCGCGGCACAGCACGCGCCGGTGACGCGGTCCGGTTCACCGGCTGCCGCCGTCCTCGGCCACGTCGTGATCGCGAGCCATGCGCAGCGCGTCCTCGAGCTCGTCCTCGGCCAGCGCCTCCTCGAAGGCATCGCCGTCCTGCTTCGCAGCCCGGAGACGGGCCCGCGCCGTGCGGACCCGCTCCTGCACGGCTTCCTCGAACCCGGCCACGCTCCCGCCCCCACCCTCCGGATCAAGACCTTGCGAATTGCATAACTCTGCAAGTCTAGCGCCTGCCGGCCCGCCGGGAAGCGCAGGGTGAGCCTGGTCAGCAGATCCGATGGACCCGCCGACGGGCCGACTGCCACCGGGTCCCGACCGCGGCCGACCCTCCCACAGCGACCGGGGCGTCCGCCCGAGCCGCCCCGAGCCCGTGCGAGCACTCCGCAGGCAAGGGGTCAGGCCTTCTTGACCACACTCGACTTGAGCTGCATGGCGCCGAAGCCGTCGATCCTGCAGTCGATGTCATGGCCGTCCACCCCGTCGACCAGGCGGATGTTGCGCACCTTGGTGCCCGCCTTGATCCCCGACGGGCTGCCCTTGACCTTGAGCGCCTTGACGACCGTCACGGCATCGCCGTCGCTCAGCACGTTCCCGACGGAGTCCCGGACCACGCGAACCCCGGAGGCGCTTGCGTCATCCGCCCCCGCCGCGGCGGGAACCCACTCGTGGGCGCACTCCGGGCAGACCATCAGAGCGTTCATCTCATAGGTGTACTCACTGGAGCACCTCGGGCACGGGGGCAGGCTCGCCGTCATCTGTTCTGTCCTAGCTCGGTGCGAACGCACGCGGGCCCCTGGAGGCGCCGGCGCGATGGGCGGATCAGGATATCCGAATTGCAGACTTCTGCAATTCGCCACATCCAGAGTGGCTCGGGGCGTCCGACCGGTTCATCGGAGGCCTGCCGGACCCCGCAGCTCATCCGGCGGAGCTGTCCCCCCAGGCCCGCATGCCCCTGGCCCGGGCGGCCCTGGATCCCGTCCCGGAAGCGAAGAGGTCGAGGACTTCCAGAGCGAGGTCCGGCCGGGCGGCTGAGGCCAGTACCCCTCCACCGAAGGTCGATTTGATGCTGGTGTCACCGGGCAGCGGTCCGGCGATGACGACGTCCGGCAGGTCCATCAGCTCGCTGAGCTGCTGAAACGCCAGGTCGGCCCGGCCCGAGGACAGCAGGCTACCGACGGGCACGCCCGGAGGTGCCTGGACGAACCGGCCTGCGAGCGTGTCGGCGAGACCCAGCCGGCCGATCAGAGCGATCAGGGCCGTCCCACTGGGACCGGTGGAGTAGGCGATCTTCTTCGCGGACCGCAGAACGGCCCGCAGGTCGGATTCCGAGTCGAGCTCCGGAACGGGTGAGCCCTCCGGCACGGCGGCGACGACCTGGGAGATCCACAGCGGTCGCGCCGTGCCGGCCAGGAGGTACCCCTCCTTCTCCAGCACGGCCAGCGCTCCGTCGGCGAGCACGAGCAGATCGGCCTCGGCGCCCTCGCGCACCCGCCGTGCGATCTCGACCCCGCCGGCGGCCTCGAAGCACACGGGAAGCCCGTGCACGAGCCGGATGTGCTCGGTCAGCTCGGCCAGCAGCGGCCGCGTCGCCATCGAGGACAGCCCGGAGATCACTCCGTTCACGTCACCTCCCTGTGTCCGGCAGATGGTACGGCGCTCGGCGCGGGCCGCTCAACGCCGGTTTGCGAGACTGACCGCGTGAGCGCACCCCGGAGCACAGCAGCTGGCAAAGTCCTCGACGTCCTCGCGGCCTTCGACCGCGAGCACCCGTCGCAGACCCTGTCGGAGATCGCCCAGCGCACCGGCCTGGCCCTGAGCACGGCGCACCGGGTGGTCGCCGAGCTGGCGGGGTGGGGGGCGCTGGAGCGCGGGGAGGACGGCTCCTGGCACGTCGGGCTGAGGCTGTGGGAGATCGCCTCGGGATGCCCGCGCACCCAGATCCTGCGCGATGTGGCGCTGCCGTTCATGCAGGACCTCTACGAGGCGACGCACGAGAACGTCCAACTCGCGGTACGTGAGGGCACGGAGCTCGTCTTCATCGAGCGGATCGCCGGGCACCGCTCGGTGGAGCTGCTGACCATGGTGGGAACCCGTTTCCCGATCGGCTCCACCGGGATGGGGCGGGTGCTGCTGGCCCATGCGCCGCCGGACATCCAGGAGGAGGTCCTCGCAGCGCCGCTGCGGGCCTGGACCCCGCACACCGTCACCGACCCGAAGACGCTGCGGGCGCAGTTGGACCGCATCCGCCGCGAACAGGTCTTCGTCAGCGACCGGCAGCTCTCGCAGAGCACGGTCGCGGTGGCCGCTCCCGTACGGATCGGCCGCAACGGGCCGGTCTCCGCCACGTTGGGAATCGTGTTCACGGCCCGCGGAGCGAGCCGCGCGCGGGGACTGCGGGACCCGCTCCTGCGGGCCGCGTACGCAATCTCCGACGAACTGGGCCGGCGTACCCGCCGCTCTGCCTGATGTCTCTGCGCGCTTCCGCCTGACGGAAGGGCCGGAGACGGACCGACGCCCCGGGTGTCACCGTTCGACGTGTTCGCAAGGATCACAGTCGCTCAGGAGATGTCATGGCCGACGCCGTCGTCGATACCGTTGCCTCGGTTCCCGTCGCAGTCATCGGCGCCGGCCCGGCCGGCCTGATGCTGGCGCACCGGCTGGGCCGCGCCGGAGTCGACACGATCGTGGTCGACACCCGTACCCGGCGCGAGATCGAGGCGACTCAGCGGGCCGGGATCCTGGAGGCCGATGCGGCCCGGGACCTCGTGGAGACCGGCGTCTGCGACCGGATCCTGCGCGAGGGACGCGAACACGAAGGCATCGAGGTGCGGTTCGGCGGCCGGGCGCACCGGATCGACTTCAAGGCGCTGGTCGGCGAGTCCGTCTGGCTCTACCCGCAGACCGACGTGTTCATCGACCTGGCCGACGCACGGCAACGCGACGGCGGCACGGTCCACTTCGGTGTCTCCGACACCGAGGCGCTCGACATCACGACCACCGCTCCGCGCGTCCGGTACACCGCCGCCGACGGATCCCGGCACGAGATCCGTGCGCGGTACGTGGTCGGCGCGGACGGATCGCGCAGCATGTGCCGCGACCTCGTGCCCGCAGACCGGCGGGTGCGGTACGGCAAGGAGTACCCCTTCGCCTGGTTCGGCATCATGGCCCAGGCGCCGGCGAGCGCGCCGGAGCTCGTCTACGCCCACTCCGAGCACGGCTTCGCACTGATCAGCCAGCGGACCGAGACCGTGCAGCGGATGTACTTCCAGTGCTCGCCCGACGAATCCGTCGACGCCTGGCCGCAGGACCGTATCTGGGAGACGCTCCAGGCCCGAGTGGCCGGCGAGGACGGTTTCCGGCTCAAGGAGGGGCCGGTCCTGGAGAAGACGGTACTGCGGTTCCGCTCGTTCGTGCAGGAGCCGATGCGCTGGGGGTCCATGGCGCTCGCCGGTGATGCCGCCCACACCGTGCCGCCGACCGGCGCCCGCGGGCTCAACCTCGCGCTGCACGACGTCAAGGTGCTGGCGGAGGTGCTCCTGCGGGCGCTCGGACCGGCGGGCGTGGGCGCGCTCGACGCCTACCAGCCCCGTGCGCTGCAACGGCTGTGGCGGGCGCAGAACTTCTCCTCCTGGATGACCCGGCTGCTGCACACCCCGCCGGGCGGCTCGGGGTTCGACCTGCGGCGCCAGTCGGGCGAGTTGGACAACGTGCTGGGCACCCGCGCCGGCCGCACCTATCTCGCCGAGCAGTACACCGGCTGGCCCGTCCGTTCCCGCGGCTGACCCCGACGACCCCAGGAGACCTGATGATCATCGACTGCCACGGCCACTTCACCACGGCTCCGCCCCCGTTGGCACGGTGGCGGGACCGGCAGGTGGCGGCGGTCGGCTCCCCCTCGGACGCGCCGGACCCCGACGACCTGCTCATCACCGACGAGAACCTGCGGGAGGCGATCGAGGGCCATCAGCTGCGCCTCATGAATGAGCGCGGCATCGACCTGACCATCTTCTCCCCGCGGGCCAGCTTCATGGCCCACCACATCGGCGACTTCCAGGTCTCCGCGACGTGGGCACGGATCTGCAACGACCTCGTCCACCGCGTGAGCACGCTCTATCCCGACCGCTTCGCGATGGGAGCGATGCTGCCGCAGTCCCCCGGAGCCGCCCCGTCGACCTGCCTGCCCGAGCTGCGCCGCGCGGTGGAGGAGCTCGGCGCGGTGACCGTCAACCTCAACCCGGATCCGTCGGGCGGCAAGTGGACCGCACCGCCCCTGACGGACCGCAGCTGGTACCCGCTCTACGAGGCGATGGCCGAGTACGACATCCCCGCGATGATCCACGTCAGCACCTCGTGCAATCCCGCCTTCCACACCACCGGCGCGCACTACCTGAACGCGGACACCACGGCGTTCATGCAGCTTGTCCAGGGCGACCTGTTCGCCGACTTCCCGACCCTCCGGTTCGTCATCCCGCACGGCGGCGGAGCCGTCCCGTACCACTGGGGGCGGTTCCGCGGCCTGGCGTCGGCGCTCGGCAGACCTGATCCGGAGGCGCTGTTCGACAACGTCTTCTTCGACACCTGCGTCTACCACCAGCCCGGCATCGACCTGCTGACCAGGGTGGTCCACAGCCGGTCCGTCCTCTTCGCGAGCGAAATGATCGGCGCGGTCCGCGACATCGACCCGCGCACCGGTCACCACTTCGACGACACCAAGCGGTACGTCGACGCCACCCCGTACCTCTCGGACGAGGAACGCGCGGCCGTCTACTCCGGCAATGCCCTGCGCGTCCATCCCCGCCTCGCCGCCCGCCTCGCCGCGGCCGAACGCTGACCCCCGCGACCGTCGACCCCCAGGAGGAGCACCCATGCAACACACCGAGACCGGCGTCGTCCACACGAAGATCGACCGGGCCGGTCCGGAGACGGTCGCCGCCCTGTCCGTGTTCGGCGTCGCGACCCTCCATGAGGCGATGGGCCGGGTCGGCCTGATGCGCCCCTACCTGCGCCCGGTCTACCCGACGGCCCGGATGTGCGGCACGGCCGTGACCGTGCTGCTCCAGCCCGGCGACAACTGGATGCTGCACGTCGCCGCCGAGCAGGTCCAGGACGGGGACGTGGTGGTGGCCGCCTGCACGGCCGAGAGCGAGGACGGCTTCTTCGGCGAGCTGCTCGCCACCTCCTTCCGCGCACGAGGCTGCCGGGGGCTGGTCATCGACGGCGGCGTACGGGACACGGCCGACCTGGAGGACATGGACTTCCCCGTCTTCTCCCGGGCGGTCCACGCCAAGGGCACGGTCAAGGCCACACTCGGCTCGGTCAACGTCCCGGTCGTCTGCGCCAACGCCCTCGTCCGGCCCGGCGATGTCGTCGCGGCCGACCGCGACGGCGTGGTGGTGGTGCCGCGCGAGCGAGCCGCCGCGGTCGCCGAGGCGGCGGCGCGGCGGGAGGCCGACGAGGAGACCAAGCGCGCCCGGTTCCGCAAGGGCGCCCTCGGCCTGGACGTGTACGGCATGCGCGGCCCGCTGGCCGAGCTCGGGCTGCGCTACGAGGACTGATGATGACGCCGAGCTTCGAGAAGACCCCCGGATGGCTCGACTGGTACGCCGATCCGAGCCGTCCCCGCTTCCGGCTGCCCGAGGGTGCCGTCGACGCGCACTGCCACGTCTTCGGGCCGGGCGCCGAGTTCCCGTATGCGCCCGAGCGGAAGTACACCCCGTGCGACGCGTCGAAGGACCGGCTCTTCGCGCTCCGCGACCACCTCGGCTTCGCCCGAAGCGTCGTGGTCCAGGCGACCTGCCACGGCGCCGACAACCGGGCGATGGTCGACGCGCTGCGGGCTTCGGGGGGAACGGCCCGGGGAGTGGCGACGGTGCGGCCCGACGTCGGCGACGAGGAGCTGCGCGAGTTGCACGAGGCGGGGACGCGCGGCGTGCGGTTCAACTTCGTCAAGCGGCTCGTCGACGCGGCGCCGCGGCAGGACCTCATGGACCTCGTCGGACGGATCGCACCGTACGGGTGGCACGTCGTCGTCTACTTCGAGGCCGCCGACCTCGCCGTCCTGCGCGACTTCTTCCTGTCCGTACCGGTGCCGCTGGTCATCGACCACATGGGCCGGCCCGACGTCTCCCAGGACCCGGACGGCCCCGAGTTCGAGGCGTTCCTCGACTTCATGCGGGCCCGGCCCGACATCTGGTGCAAGGTCACCTGCCCGGAGCGGCTCACGGTGAGCGGCCCGCCGGCCCTCGATGGCGAGCCCGAGGCGTACCGCGACGTCGTCCCGTTCGCCCGGCGCGTGGTCGGGGAGTTCCCCGACCGGGTGTTGTGGGGCACGGACTGGCCGCACCCGAACCTCGTCTCCCACATGCCCGACGACGGTCTGCTCGTCGACTTCATCCCGCACATCGCACCGACGCCGGACCTGCAGTGGAGGCTCCTCGTCGACAACCCGATGCGCCTGTACTGGCCGGACGCCGGCTGATTCGCCCACGGCCGGAGGCCGCCATGTCACTGGACAAGACCTACAAGCTGGTGCCGGGCACCACGATCTTCGACACCGAGCAGTCCGCCAAGGGCTACCACCTCAACCAGTTCTGCATGTCCCTGATGACCGCGGAGAACCGCGCGCTGTACCTCGCCGACGAACGCGCCTACCTGGACGCGTGGCCGCTGCGGGAGGAACAGAAGCGGGCGCTGCTCGACCGCGACCTCAACGCCGCCATGAACGAGGGCGGAAACATCTACTTTCTCGCCAAGTGGGGCGCCACGCTGGGGCTTTCGTTCCAGCAGATGGCCGGTTCGATGACCGGTATGACCGAGGAGGAGTATCGCGGCATGATGGTCGGCGGCGGCCGCTCCGTCGAGGGAAACCGCATAGACCACGCCGTCCTGGAGGCGGCGCACGCCGCACAGTCGCCCCCCGCCGGGCACGCCGTCGTCACCGGCGCGGTCTTCACCTCCCACGTGCCGGCCATCGGCGCGGCGATGGACCACGGCAAGACCGAAGAGGCTTACTGGAAGCCGGTCTTCGAGGGATACGCGTTCTCCAGGGAGTGGGAGCGGGAGAACCTGCCCGATGTGATCTTCCTGGTCTACAACGACCACGCGTCCGCGTTCGATCTGACGTTGATCCCGACGTTCGTACTCGGCACCGGCGCGGCCTTCGCCACCGCCGACGAGGGGTACGGGCCCCGCCCCGTCCCTGGCATCGAGGGCGACCCCGACCTGGCCGCACACATCGCGCACTCGCTCGTCAGGGACGACTTCGACCTCACGCTCGCCAACGAGCTGAGCGTCGACCACGGCCTGACGGTGCCGCTGTCGCTGATGTTCGGGGACGTCGAGAAGTGGCCGTGCAGGGTCATCCCGTTCCACGTCAACGTGGTGCAGTACCCGGTGCCCTCGGGCGGCCGGTGCTTCCGGCTCGGCCAGGCCCTGCGCAAGGCGATCGAGTCGTACGACCGACCGCTGAAGGTCCAGGTCTGGGGCACCGGCGGCATGAGCCACCAGCTCCAGGGCCCGCGCGCAGGCCTGATCAACCGGGAGTGGGACAACGCCTTCCTCGACCGGCTGATCGCCGACCCGGCCGGCCTGGCACAGGTCCCGCACCTGGAGTACGTCGAGGAAGCCGGCTCGGAGGGCATCGAGCTGGTCATGTGGCTGATCGCCCGCGGGGCGATGAGCGACGTGGACGGGACCGGGCGGGTCGACGTCAAACACCGCTTCTACCACGTGCCGGCGTCCAACACGGCCGTCGGCCATCTGATCCTCGACAACCACCCCCGGGCCCAAGAGCCCGCGGAAGGAGTGAACTGACATGACCGACGACCGAACCCTCAGGATCGCCCTGGCCGGCGGCGGCGCCTTCGGTGCCAAGCATGCGGCCGCCCTCCGGCGCATCGAGGGGGTCGAGGTGACCGCCGTCGTGAGCAGCAGCCTGGAACGGGCGCAGAAGTTCGCCGCGGAGCAAGGGGTGAGCCGCGCCGCCGCCTCCCTTGACGAGGTGCTGACGATGGACGACATCGACGCCGTCGTCCTCGCCACCCCCACACAGCTGCACGCCGGGCAGACGCTGGCCTGCCTCGAAGCGGGCAAGCACGTCCAGGTCGAGATCCCGCTCGCCGACTCGCTCGCCGACGCCGAGGCGTGCCTGGCGGCGCAGCGGCGCACGGGGCTCGTCGCGATGGTGGGCCACACCCGCCGCTTCAACCCCAGCCACCAGTGGGTGCGCCGGCGGATCGACGCGGGCGAGTTCGCGGTCCAGCAGATGGACGTGCAAACGTACTTCTTCCGCCGGGAGAACCTCAACGCGTTGGGCGAGCCGCGCTCCTGGACCGACCACCTGCTGTGGCACCACGCCGCGCACACCGTCGATCTCTTCGCCTACCAGACCGGCTCACCGATCGTGCAGGCCCATGCCCTTCAGGGTCCCGTGCACCCCGCGCTGGGCATCGCGATGGACATGTCGGTCCAGCTGCGCGCGGCGAACGGTGCCCTCTGCACCCTGTCGCTGTCGTTCAACAACGACGGTCCGCTCGGTACCTCCTTCCGCTACATCGGCGACACCGGGACCTACCTGGCTCGCTACGACGACCTCGTCACCGGACGGGACGAGCCGATCGACGTCAGCCGCGTCGACGTGTCGACAGATGGGATCGAGCTCCAGGACCGCGAGTTCGTCGCCGCCATCCGCGGTGGCCGCGAACCGAACTCCTCCATCGCCCAGGTCATGCCCTGCTACCGGACGCTGGCGGCCCTGGAGGAGCAGCTCACCGCCGCGTCGGCCCCGTAGGCGCGGCGCCGCCGGCGGGAGAACCGGGCCGGTCGCCGCGCAGGATCGGACCGGCATCCACGAGAACGAGCTGACGGTGCCGGCCACCACGTGTGCGTGGT
>NZ_JBHYMC010000091.1:0-17601 GCF_042742535.1 Streptomyces sp. NPDC058880 | reverse complement strand
GTCTCCGTCGTCCGCGGCCTTCGCCACCGACTGGCTGGTGTCAGCAGCCATGGTTTCGTTACTTCCAGCCCTTGAGGATCTTGCGGAACTCGATGCCGGCCGCCTTGGCGGCTTCCTCCGGGCTCGACGCCCCGGTGATCGCCTTGGTGTACTCGACCTTCAGCGGCTCGAAGAGGGAGCCGTTCTCCGGGATCCAGGCGCGCTCGACGGCCTTGTCCACGGCCGGCTTGAAGAACTGGACCATCTCGCTGCTCTTGACGTCCGGCTGCTCGTAGGCGGCGGTACGGGTCGGCAGCAGGCTCAGCTCCTTGGCGGACTGGACCTGGACCTCCTGCGAGGTCATGTACTCGACGAAGGCGTGGGCGGCGGCGCGGTTCTTCGAGCCGGCGTAGACGCCGAGGTCGTGGCCGCCCTGCGGGGCGCCGGCCTTGGCGGAGCCGGCCGGGACGGCGGCGACGCCGAGGTTGGCCTTGTCCTTGAACTGGTCGCCGGCGTAGGTGTCGGCGACGGCCCACGGACCGTTGATCATCATGGCGGCCTCGCCGGTCTTGAAGGCCGTCTGCATGTTGGCGTAGCCGTCGGTGGCGTTGGTGATCGCCGCACCCGAGGTGACCAGGTCACGGGCGGTCTTGAAGGCCTTGACGCCCGCCTCGTTGTCGACGGTGACCGTCTTGTTCTTCGCGTCGACGAGGTCGCCGCCCTCGCCGTAGATCAGCGGGAGGAACCAGTAGGAGTCGTCGCCGCGGAGATAGAGGGCGGCCTTGCCGGTCTTCGCCTTGATCGCGTCGGCGGCGGTCTTCAGCTCCGCCAGCGTCTTGGGCGGCTCGACTCCGGCATCGGCGAGCATCTTCTTGTTGTAGAAGAGGCCGAGGGTGTCGATGACCTGCGGCACGGCGTAGGTCTTGCCCTCGTACTTGGCGCTGGCCGCGGCCTGCGGAAGGAAGTCGCTGTCGACCTTCTTCGCCATGTCGGCCGGAACCTCGTCGAGGTAGCCGAGGGAGGCGAAGTCGGCGACCCAGCCGACGTCCGCGCGGATCACGTCAGGCGCGTCGGAGCCGCTGCTGAAGGCGTTCTTGACCTTGTTCTGCGCGTCGCCGTACGGGACGTTGACGTACTTGACCGTGACCTTCGGGTGCTTCGCGGTGAACGCCTCGGCGATCTTCTGGAAGCTGGCCTTCTCGGCGTCGTTCGCGGTGTCCCACCAGGTGACCGTGCCGGAAAGCTCGCCGCCTGCGTCGGTCCCGCCGTCGCCCTTGTCGTCACCGCCGCAAGCCGTCGCCGCGAGCGCCAGGGCCGCGACCAGCGCGGTGGCCGCTATGCCACGCCGCATATGAACTCCTTCGATGATTCCGGCCGCGCCCTCGCGGTCCCGAGTTGCCAGGAACGTAACAAGACTGAAAGAGGACCGAAAGACCTTGCGCAAACTTTCTGCAAGCGGAGGCGATCGTTACATCCGTGTGTCCGGACGGTTGCCGCGGCTTGCTGTTAGTTCGAGTCGTCTTCGACTGCCCGGGCCCGCAACCAGGGGGCATGTCACCGCGTTGACCCCGATATGACCCACGAGTCGACGGCCGTCGGCCTTGCAAGCGCTTACAGCAACGCGACGACTGCGAGCGGTGACTGGTGGCGCGATGCCGTCATCTACCAGGTGTACGTACGCTCCTTCGCCGACAGCGACGGCGACGGGATCGGCGACCTGCGCGGCGCCCGCTCCCGCCTCCCCCACCTCGCCCGCCTCGGGGTCGACGCCGTGTGGCTCACCCCCTTCTACGTCTCCCCGCAGGCGGACGGCGGCTACGACGTCGCCGACTACCGGGCCGTCGACCCGCTCTTCGGCGACCTCGCCGACGCCGAAGAGCTCGTCCGGGCCGCGCACGGGCTCGGGCTCCGGGTCATCGTGGACGTGGTGCCGAACCACACCTCCGAGCAGCACCCGTGGTTCCGGGCCGCGCTCGCCGGGGAGCCGGGGGCCCGGGAGCGGTATCTCTTCCGCCCCGGCCGGGGCGCGGACGGCAGCCTCCCTCCGAACGACTGGGAGTCGGTCTTCGGCGGTCCGGCCTGGACCCGGGTCGCGGACGGCGCGTGGTACCTGCACCTCTTCGCACCCGAGCAGCCGGACCTGGACTGGAGCCGCCCGGAGGTCGCCGCCGAGTTCGACTCGGTCCTGCGCTTCTGGCTCGACCTCGGCGTGGACGGCTTCCGCATCGACGTCGCCCACGGCATGGTCAAGGCGGAGGGCCTGCCGGACATCGGCCGCGGCGCCCAGGCCACGCTCATCGGCACGGAGCCGCTCCCGTTCTTCGACCAGGACGGGGTCCACGAGATCCACCGCGGGTGGCGGCGCCTGCTCGACTCCTACGAGGGGCAGCGCATCGGCGTCGCCGAAGCCTGGGCCCCGACCTCGGAGCGGCTCGCCCTGTACGTCCGACCGGACGAGCTCCACCAGGCGTTCAACTTCCGGTTCCTGACCTGCCCGTGGGACCCGACGGCGATGCGCACCGTGATCGACGAGTCGCTGGCCGCCACCGCCTCGGTCGGCGCCCCGACCACGTGGGTGCTGTCCAACCACGACGTCGTACGCCACGTGACCCGCTACGGCGACGGACCGCGCGGCCTGGCCCGGGCCCGGGCCGCGGCCCTGCTGATGCTGGCCCTGCCGGGCTCGGCGTACCTCTACCAGGGCGAGGAACTCGGCCTCCCGGAGGTCACGGACCTCCCGCCCGAAGCCCGCCAGGACCCGGCCTTCCGCCGCGGGGGCCGTCAGCGGATCCCGGCCCCCGCGGGCGAGCCCGCCCCGGGCCCGACCCCCGCGGCCGCCGGCATCATCGCCCCCCGCCCCGGCGAACCCGCCTTCCCGGAACCGACCGGGCGGCCCGGCGCGGACGACCGCGCCCGGCCGGACACCGCAGCGGACTCCGGGCCCGCACCCGAAGCACCGGCCGCACCCGAACCTCCGGCCGCGTCGGAGGCGGAGGGCCAGGACGGGTTGCGCGACGGCTGCCGGGTCCCCCTTCCCTGGGCCGGGGCGGAGCCCCCGTACGGGTTCGGGCCGGCCGGCAGCTGGCTGCCGCAGCCGCCGGCCTGGGCCGGCCTCAGCGTCGCCGCCCAGACCGGTGACCCGCATTCCACTCTGGAGCTGTACCGTGCCGCCCTGGAACTGCGCCGGGCGATGCCCGGGCTGGGCGCGCCCGAGGCCGGCGGGCCGTCCGGCGCCTGCGGAATGGCCTGGCAGCCCGCGCCCGACGGGGTCCTCCTCTTCACCCGCCCCGGCTTCGCCTGCACCCTCAACACCCGGCCCGACACCGTCGAACTCCCCGCGCCGGGCCGTCCCGTGCTCTCCAGCGCCCCCGTGGAGACGGACGGTCGCACCGTCCGTCTCCCCCCGGATTCGTGCACGTGGTGGGCATTTTGATGTGGCGGCCGGTACAGTCCAATCCCGTGACCGCACGGCTAGCCGACATCGCAGCCCAGGCGGGGGTCAGCGAAGCCACAGTCAGCCGCGTGCTCAACGGCAAGCCCGGTGTGGCCGCGGGCACCCGCGAATCCGTGCTGGCCGCGCTGGACGTCCTCGGCTACGAGCGCCCCGTACGGCTGCGCCAGCGCAGCGCCGGCCTCGTCGGACTGATCACGCCCGAGCTGGACAACCCCATCTTCCCGGCCCTCGCGCAGGTCATCGGCCAGGCCCTGACCCGCCAGGGGTACACGCCGGTGCTGGCCACCCAGACCCCCGGCGGATCCACCGAGGACGAACTGACCGAGATGCTCGTCGACCGCGGGGTCTCGGGGATCATCTTCGTCTCCGGACTGCACGCCGACACGACGGCCGATATGGGCCGCTATGACCAACTCCGCGGACAAGGTGTCCCCTACGTTCTGATCAACGGCTTCTCCGACAAGGTGCAGGCCCCCTTCGTCTCCCCCGACGACCGCGCCGCGATGCAGCTCGCGGTCACGCATCTGACCGCCCTCGGGCACACCCGGATCGGCCTCGCGGTCGGGCCGAAGCGGTTCGTACCGGTCCTGCGGAAGATCGAGGGCTTCCGCAGCGGGATGAAGGAGCGACTCGGGCTCGGCGACGCCGAGATCGAGGAACTGATCCAGCACTCCCTCTACTCCCTGGAAGGCGGCCAGGCCGCCACGTCCGCACTGATCTCACGGGGCTGCACGGCGGTGGTGTGCGCGAGCGACATGATGGCGCTCGGCGCGATCCGGGCGGCCCGGCAGCAGGGGCTGCGGGTGCCGCAGGACGTCTCGGTCGTCGGCTTCGACGACTCCCCCCTCATAGCGTTCACCGACCCACCGCTGACCACCATCCGGCAGCCCGTGCAGGCGATGGGACAGGCGGCGGTGCGGACGCTGCTGGAGGAGATCGGCGGTACCCCGGCCCCGCACAGCGAATTCGTGTTCCTGCCGGAACTGGTCGTGCGCGGCTCCACCGCCTCGGGCCCCGGGCAGCGGCGCGGCCCGTCTCGTACCTGAGAGGGAGCGGCTGCGCCGAAGACCGTCCCGAGGGATGATCGGAGGCGAAAGCTCATCTGGCAAACTCTCTCCCCATGGGTGAAGCGAGCGTGAAGACACTGGAAACCCGGACGGATGTCTCCTCACCCGTAGCGGTCGAGACCGAGACCCGACCGGGCTCCGACCGCGCCCTGATCTCCCGACTGCGGGTCCCGCGCCGGCCGCGGATCTGGTTCGAGGTCCTGCTGATCGCGGTCAGCTACTGGACCTACTCGCTGATCCGCAACGCGGTGCCCGAGCAGAAGTCGATCGCCCTCGCGAACGCCGACTGGATCTGGGGGGTCGAGCGGACCCTCGGCATCGCCGTCGAGCAGTCGGTCAACCACGCGGTCAATTCCGTGACGTGGCTGATCGTGGGGATGAACTACTACTACGCCACACTCCACTTCATCGTGACCATCGGCGTACTGGTGTGGATCTACCGGTTCCATCCCGGCCGGTACGCCGCCACGCGCCTGGTCCTCTTCGCCACCACCGGCGTGGCCCTGGTCGGCTACTACTTCTACCCGCTGGCGCCGCCCCGGCTGATGAACGGGCAGCACTTCGTCGACACCGTGCTGGTCCACCACACCTGGGGCTCCATGGCCTCCGGGAACCTCAAGCACATGTCGAACCAGTACGCTGCGATGCCGTCCATGCACATAGGGTGGTCGCTGTGGTGCGGGCTGACGATCTTCGCGGTCGCCTCGGCCCCCTGGGCCCGGATCCTGGGCCTGCTCTACCCGGCGGCGACCCTCGTCGTCATCGTGGCCACCGCCAACCACTTCTGGCTCGACGCCGTGGGCGGCATGATCTGCCTGGCCTTCGGCTACGCCGTCTCGCACGCCTGGTACGGCTCGCTGCCGCACCGCCTGCCCCGCCACCCCGAGCACACGGGCCCGCACCCGGCGTCGGAGCTCGTCAGCCGCTTCCGGCCGCAGCGCTGAGGACCGCCCGGCCCTGATCCCGCCGGACAGACACCGGCCCACCGGCCCCGTGCCTCCCGGTGGGCGGGGCGCCCGCCGGGAGGCACGGGGCGGGCCGAACGCTCCCCGCTGCCGTTCGTACGTCGATCCCCTGCTGCCCTGCGGTGGTCAGCCACGCAGCGGGAAGGGCGCCCGGGCACCGCTCGGATCCGGCCAGGGGACCGTCCGGCCGCGTTGACAAGATCCACGAGCGCTCGTTGTAATGAGGCCGTGGCGCGTGGCGCCGGCCAAAGAGAACTGGGCCGGCCGGTGACCGGGCGACCACCCGCACATCAGGGACGATCCCATGCGTTCTCTTCCCCCAGGCTCTGCCTGACCCAGGCGCCTCCGCGCGCCCGCACCGCCGCTTGCGTCGGCCGTGCCGTTTCCTCTCCCTGCGTCGCGCTGTCGTTTCCGGCAGCCCGCTTCCGGCACCTCTGATTCCGCCTCGGTCCGGTGCACGCGCTTCCCTCCCCCTCCCCCTCCTTCTTCCTTCCGCTGTCGCCTCACCAAGGAGTCAGAACCCGTATGTCCTTCAACCAGTCCGTCATCGACGAGTTCCGCGCGAACCAGGGAAAGGTCGGCGGCCCTTTCGAGGGCGGTGACCTCCTCCTGCTCACCACCACCGGCGCCCGGTCGGGCGAGGAGCGGACCGTCCCGCTGGGCTACGTGCGCCACGGCGGTGAGCTCCTGGTGATCGGCTCCAACCTGGGCGGGCCCAAGCACCCCGACTGGTACCACAACCTGCTCGCGCACCCGCTGGTGACGGTGGAGATCGGCGCCGAGTCCTTCGAGGCGGTCGCGGTGCCGGCCGAGGGCGCCCACCGCGACCGGTTGTTCGCACAGGTGGTGGCCTCGGAGCCGGGCTACGGCGCGTACCAGGAGAGCACCAGCAGGGTCCTGCCGGTGGTGGCGCTCCACACGAGCGATCCCGCTCCGGGCGAGGGACCGGTGGAGGTCCGGAGCCTGGCCGACCAGCTGGTCGACGTGCACGTGTGGCTCCGCGGGCAGCTGCGGCACGTGGGCGCCGAGGTGGAGGAGCACTTCGCGAGGGCGGCCGCGCACGAGGGCGAGGAGGCCGTGCCGGCGGTCGGACTGGGACTTCAGATCCGCCAGCACTGCCTGGCCTTCTGCCAGACGCTGGAGTTCCACCACACCGGTGAGGACGCCCACGTGTTCCCCGCGCTCGCGGCGCGGAACCCGCACCTGAAGGAGGTCTTCGAGCGGCTGCGGACCGAACACCTCACGGTGGCGCGGCTGCAGCAGGAGCTGAGCGCGCTGCTCGCGGACATCACGGGCACCGACCCGGAGGACTTCCGGAGGGAGCTGGCCCGGATGTCGTCCGAGCTGAACGCCCACCTCGACTACGAGGAGGAGTCGCTGCTCCCGCTGCTCGCCGGGATCCCCTTCCCGCCGGGGCCGCCGCCGGCCGCCTGAACGCCACTGCGTTCCGGGCGGCCGCGGCCCCGGGTGGGGGCGGGGGCTCCCGGGGTCAGGAAGAGCGGTCCGTCAGAATCGCCGGGTCGGAGAGGCCGGCCGCGCCGGTCTCGACCGTGCCGGCGAAGCGGCGGCCGAAGTCCGCGGTCTCGGACGAGGTGACCGTCACGTCGTACCAGCGTCGCGTGTTCTTCAGGGACACGGTGTGGGTGACGGTGGCGCCCTGGGCGACCGTGAGGCGCTTGACTCCCCCGCCGTAGGCGTTGGTGACGGTGAGCGTCGCCGTCGACGCCCCCGCGTTGGTGAGGGTGAGGTCCAGGTTGCCGGTGGTGGCGTTGTGGCGTGCGGTGACCTCGGGGCCGGGGGTGGTGCCGGGATTGCGGAAGGCACGCAGGAAGCCGTTGGGGCCGTGGACGGTCAGGTCGGTGACACCGGCCGAATAGCGGGTGTTCCAGGTGTCCGAGACCGACGTTCCCGCCTTGGTGGTGTACGTCCAGGGGGCGTCGGACCGGTTGGCGGAGGTGACGTAGAACTGCGCGCCCAGGTCCGGCCCGCCGCTGAAGGTCAGCCGGAACCTGCCCTCGGCGGTGAGCGCGGCGCCGTCGACGTACGGGGCGTACTTCAGCGGCCTGGTACGGCACTGGCCCTTCTCCTGGCGCGGCATGGACCCCACGGCCGGCGGGGTGGCCCGGAAGTCGGGGTGCCGCTCGCGGTCCTGCGGCTCCCACAGGCCGGTGTCGGGCAGCGTCGCCGTGGAGGTGTCCTTGCGGGCGAAGTCGAAGGCCGAGGTCAGGTCGCCGCAGACGGCGCGCCGCCAGGGCGAGATGTTGGGCTCGTGCACGCCGAAGCGCTCCTCCATGAAGCGGATCACGGAGGTGTGGTCGAAGGTCTCGGAGCAGGAGTAGCCTCCGGTGCTCCAGGGCGAGACGACGAGCATCGGCACGCGCGGTCCCAGCCCGTACGGTCCGGCGACGTAGCCGGCCTTGCCGGGGAAGACGTCCAGGGCGGTCGGGGTGGTCGACAGGCCCTGGCTCGCGTCGGCCGGGGCGTACGGCGGGACGACGTGGTCGAAGAAGCCGTCGTTCTCGTCGTAGGTGATGAACAGCGCGGTACGAGCCCACACGTCGGGGTTGGACGTCAGCGCGTCCAGCACCTGCGCGATGTACCAGGCCCCGAAGTTCGAGGGCCAGTTGGAGTGCTCGGTGAACGCCTCGGGGGCGGCGATCCAGGACACCTGCGGCAGGGTGCCGGCCGTGACGTCCGCGCGCAGCCCGTCGAAGTAGCCTTCGCCGGCCTTGGCGTTCGTGCCGGTGCGGGCCTTGTCGTGGAGTGGGTCGCCGGGCCGGGCATCGCGGTACTTGTTGAAGTAGAGCAGCGAGTTGTCGCCATAATTCCCGCGGAAGGCGTCGTTGATCCAGCCCCAGGAGCCGGCGGCGTCCAGGCCGTCGCCGATGTCCTGGTAGATCTTCCAGGAGATCCCGGCCGCCTCCAGGCGCTCGGGGTAGGTGGTCCAGTCGTAACCGGCTTCGGCGTTGTTGAGGACCGGGCCGCCGCCCTTGCCGTCGTTGCCGGTGTGGCCCGACCAGAGGTAGTAGCGGTTGGGGTCGGTCGAGCCGATGAAGGAGCAGTGGTAGGCGTCGCAGATGGTGAACGCGTCGGCGAGGGCGTAGTGGAAGGGGATGTCCTCGCGCGTCAGGTAGGCCATGGTGGCGGGCGTCTTGGCGGGCACCCAGTTGTCGTACCTGCCCTTGTTGAAGGCGCTCTGCCCGCCTGCCCAGTCGTGGTTGAGGCCCTGGAGGTACTCCATGCCGAGGTCGTCGGACGGGGGCCGGAAGGGCAGTGTCTCCTTGCCCGCCCGGTCGGCCTGGTGCCAGACGGACTTGCCGCTGGGCAGGGTCACCGGGCGCGGGTCGCCGAAGCCGCGGACGCCGCGCAGGGCGCCGTAGTAGTGGTCGAAGGAACGATTCTCCTGCATCAGGACCACGATGTGCTCGACGTCGGCGAGGGTGCCCGTCGTCCCCTGGGCGGGGATCGCGGCGGCGCGGGCGATGCTCTCGCCCAGCAGGGTCAGGGCGGCTGCGCCGCCGGTGAGCTGGAGGAAGCGGCGGCGGTTGAGTTCTGCCATGGGGTGACGACCTCTGCTTCGTTCGCGGGTGGTGGAGCGCTCACAAGAACAGCGCGCCCGGAGGACCGGAGAGGGTGCCGGATGTGACGTCGGCGGGTACGGCAGGCGAACGACGGGCGGATTCCACCGGAGTTCGGCGCGCCGCCCTCAGCACCCCCGTTCGTACTCGACCTGGGTGAGGGGGTTGCCGTCACCGAAGTCGTACGGGCGGTCGGCGCCGGTCTCCGCGAAACCGCACTTGATGTAGAAGCGACGGGACTGCGGGGTGTCGCGCAGGGTCCACAGGTGGGCGCGGGTGCAGCCGTCGTCGCGCAGGTGCCGCAGCGTTGGGGCCCTTCCGTCAGCGCCCGCCCGGCAGGTCGCCTCAGTGGCGGTGCATGCGGGTCGCGGTGGCGGGAGGGTGGTGCGTTGCCACTCCCGCACGGCTACCCGCCGCGGGCCTGCCGGTCGATCATGGAGACCAGGGTCGAGACGAGTTCCTCGGCCGTGATGTGCCACTTGTCCGCGGACAGGTGCCCGCTGACCTCCATATCCGTGATCCCGTGCACACTGGTCAACAGCAGCGCTGCGTATCGACTGGTGTGCTGGGCGCCGACCAGATCGCCGACGATGGCGAGGAACTCGTCCTGGGCACGGTCGCCCGCCTGCGTCGCCGCGTGGATCGCGGCCGGGTCGCCGGCCGGGGAGGCGAACATGAGCCGGTACAGGTGCGGCTGACGGCGGCCGATCGTCATCAGCGCGGACAGGGCGCGGCGCAGCTTGTCGGCCGGGGGCGCCTGCGGATCGGTGCGCACCTCCTGCGCCTGATCCGCGAGCCGGTCCAGGGCTTCGGCTGCTACGGCGGTCAGCAGGCTGTCCTTGTCGGGGAAGTGCCGGTACGGCGCCCCGCGGGTGACCCCCGCGCGCGCCCCGACCTCGCGCAACGTCACCGCGCCCGGCCCGCCGCTGTCCAGCAGGTCGGCAGCCGCGTCCAGCAGGGCGCGTCGCGTTGCGGCGGCGGATTCCATTCGGCTGACCATGCCGATCACTATACAGTTGACACTGTCATCTGAGTGGTCCACTCTTGTTGAGGTGACAACGTCATCTGAAACTGCGCCGGAAAACCGCGGCTGCGTCGTCGTGACCGGAGCCTCGACCGGGATCGGCGCGGCGTCCGCCCGCGAGCTGGCCCGCCGAGGATTCCACGTCCTCGCCGGCGTCCGCCGCGACCAGGATGCCGACGCGCTCCGCGCCCCAGGCATCGAGCCGGTCATCCTCGACATCACCCGGCCCGACCATATCGCCGAGCTGGCCGCCCGCGTCGGCTCGCAGACAGGCGCGTTGCGGGCGTTGGTGAACAACGCCGCCATCTCCGTCAACGCCCCGGTCGAGGCCCTGCCACTGAACGAGTGGCGCCGGCTGTACGAGGTCAACCTGTTCGGCCACGTCGCCGTCACCCAGGCACTGCTGCCCGCCCTGCTGCGCCACTGTGGCCGGGTGGTCAACATCAGCTCGGTCGGCGGGAAAGTCGCCATGGCCACCTTCGGCCCCTACGCGGGCACGAAGTTCGCCCTGGAGGCGGTCAGCGACGCGCTGCGCCGGGAAGTGACGCCACTGGGCGTGCGGGTGGTGGTCGTCGAGCCCGGCGGGGTCCGCACCGAGATGGGCGACCGGGGCATCGCCACCACGAGCCGGCTGGCCGAGGCCATGTCACCGGAACAGCGCGATCGCTACGGGCCGCTGGTCCAGGCGGTCATCGCGCTGACCGCCGCGGGCACCGCGAGCGGAAAATCCGCCGACGATGCCGCCCGGGTGATCGCCAAGGCCGTGACCGCCAGGAAGCCCCGCACGCGCTACACCGTCGGTCGCGACGCGGCCGTACTCACCCGACTGTCGCGGGTACTGCCGGACCGGATGCTCGACCACATCAGTGCGGCCGCCCTCCGCCCGCACTACCCGAAGACCACCACCCCGCAGGAAACCCACGTTCGAGCGAGCAGCGGCTGACCACGCGGGCCTGCCGCTGCCCAGGCCCGGATACGGCCCGTACGCTCCAGGCGTCCCGGGTGGGGAGAGAGGCGGCCCCGCCCGGGACGCCTGGCCGTGCATTTACCAGGTCCGCCCACCCGACGGGGCACTTCGCCGATACCCACGCCCGCTGTACACCGCCGCCTCTACCGTCCAGCCCGGATACCGGGTCACCCGCCCCCGCGAGGGCGAGCACGCTCACGTCGTGGCCGACGGCGGTCCCGAAGAACCCCCGCCGACGGCCGAGGGCCCGGGCGATCCTGTCGGTGTGCAAGGCGATGGCCGGGTCGGCCTGGATCAGCACCCGCCCGGCGTCGTAGCTCGACTTCTCGGAACACGCCGCCCTGACGTCTGCGTCCCAGCAGGCCGGATCCGGCAGCCGCTGCCGCAGTGCGGTCTCGACGGCCGAGTCCGAGCGGCTCACGCGGTGACGGCGTGGGCGACGAAGCCGGTCCAGGCATCGGGGGTGACGGCGAGGCGTGCGCCCTCGGGCCGCTTGGAATCCCGGACGAGGACCGTGCCGGGGGTGTGGGCGACCTCGATGCAGTCGGGGCCGTCGTTGGTGCTGAAGCTGCTCTTCACCCATGTCAGTGTGGAGAGGCCCTCGACCGACGGCTTGATGCTCATGTCTCCCCCAATACCTTCTCGATGAACGTCAGCGACTCACGCGGCGTCAGAGCTTGTGCTCGGATCATGCCATAGCGCATGTCCAGGATCTGGACCTCTTTCGGTTCCGTGATCAAGCGGCTGACCAGCTGGACTTCGTTGTGTCCCACCGTTGTTCCATCGTTGAGACGCATGACCTTGAACGATCCGGCGAGACCTGCATGCTCCTGCACCGCGGTGGGCATCACCTGAAGCTCAACATGCCGCAGACTGCCCACCTCAAGCAGGTGTTCGAGTTGGCGACGCAGAACCATCTTGCCCCCGATGGGCCTCCGAAGCACGGCCTCTTCCTGGACAACAGTCAGCAGCGGTACGGGGTCGCGATGGATCACAGCCTGCCGAGCCAGCCTTGCAGCGACCAGTCGCTCGACCTCACCTTCGGAAAAGGTCGGCCGCCTCACCCCATAGAGGGCACGCGTGTACTCCTCGGTCTGAAGCAGTCCAGGCACCACGAAGGTGTCGTACGCGCCAATCTCAACAGCCATGGACTCCAACTTGGCCAGATCCCGGACCTTCTTGGGGTAGCGGGCCCTTTCGACATCGGCCTTCATGGCGGCGATTTTCCCGCCCGCCCCGAGGACCTCGTCCGCCTTGTCCAGGAACTCCGGGCGCGGAATACGAGCTCCGCGCTCGATCTTGTAGATCAGGTTCGCCCCGTATCCCATCCGCTCACCGAATTTGGTTCGGTCAAAACCCGCCGCCTCACGCCACATCTTCAGCTGGCGTCCCACCGTGGCGATGACCGCCCCGGATTCGTCCTCCGGATCGAGTTCCCAGCTCGATTCGTCGGCACCGTCCATCGTGCTCACATCCGCCTCCCCTTGGACCGCGAGGACACCACGGGACGGCTCTGGACAACCGTCGTACACAGCATCCTCAACTCTGTTCAGACTACGCACGGATGGCCACGCTGAGTCACGTGAATCAGGAAACCTCCCTCGTCGCCACGCTCCCCTCCACCCCGCGCGGAGCCCGCGCCGCACGCGCGCTCACGGTGGCCCAACTCGCGCAGCGAAAGCTTCCGTTCGAGGATGCGGCACAGGTCGTCGCCGAACTCGCCGCGAACGCCGTGACCCACGGAAGGGTGCGCGGGCGGGATTTCCGGCTCGCGCTGCACCTCGCGCAGGGCCCTACGCTCCGTATCGAAGTGTCGGACACGCGGCGGGAGTTCGCACCACCCGCAGACTGCGGGACGCCGGACCCCGAGGCGGAGTCGGGGCGGGGGCTGGTACTGGTGTCCGCGCTCGCCGCGCGGTGGGGAACGGATCTCGGTCCGGCGCCACTGAAGACGGTGTGGGCGGAAATTGATGTGGCGAGTCCGATTCCACCGGATCGAGGTTTCCGCGACCCGGTGGATCAATATCCGGTCCCACACGACGCCTAAAGACTAACCACCGGGAGAAATGACCTTCCACACCTCCCCCTCCCCTCTCACTCGGTCGGGTGAATCACCCCAACCGGGCTGGTGCATAAGCCAATTCGCCGGGCACTCTGACTCCCGACAACCCCATAAAACGCATTCGGCCCCCGGCCGGGACGGCAATCCCGGGCGAGGGCCTAACCACAGCGGAAGCGACACCTTCCCCATGGCTGACCAGCAGCTTAGCGCGCCCTCGCGCGTCCCGTCGGGCATCCGGCACGTCAACCACGACCACCGCCGCGGCTACGTCAAGATCGGCAACCACCTCGCCCAGCACCGCGAGCTGAGCATGGCGGCGATCGGCCTGGCCACGCACATCCAATCGCTCCCGACCGGCTCGAAGGTGACCATCAAGGCCCTCGCCGCACGCTTCCCGGAGGGCGAGGTCCGCATCGCCACCGCCCTGCGCGAGCTGGAGCGGTACGGCTACCTGGCCCGGTTCCAGGAGCGGCTGCCGACGGGGCGGGTCGTGACCTGCACGATCTCGTACAACAACCCGCCCGCGATGGCCGAGGCGAGCCGCGAGCAGCGGCTGCCGCCTCGGCGGCCCGAGCCGATGCCCACCCCTCGGCCGGACCCCGACCCGGAGCCTGAACCCCGGCCCGGCCCGCACCGCGAACCTGAACCCGCGCCCGCGCCCGCGCCCGCGCCCGCGCCCGCGCCCGTCACCCCCGAGGCCGAGTCGGAGGCACGGGAACTGCTGGCCCGGCTGCGGCTGCGCGACCCGCGGCTGACGCTGTCCGAGCGGGACGCCGTACGACTGGCGCCCGCCGCGGCGGAATGGCTGGAGCGCGGGGTGACCCCGAGCGCCGTCACGGCGGCCCTCTCCCGCTCGCTTCCGGCAGTGCCGATCCACTCCCCCGCCGCGCTGCTCGCCCACCGCCTGCGGGAACAACTGCCGCCCCGCCTGCCGGATCCCCGGGCGCCCCACCCGGCCGGCCCGGACCTCACCGTCCACCCCCTCCGCACGTGCGACGGCTGCGAGCTCGCCTTCCGCTCCCCCACCCCCGGCCGCTGCCGCAGCTGCACGCCACCGCCGACGGCCGGGACGGCGACCACCGCCGCCTGAACCGTGCGCTCCGGTGCCCACGCGCTACAGCGACTCACCCGCAGCCACGTCCGTAAACGATGCTGTGCGGCCGACCGCGTCGCCCGAGCGGGAGCGGGAGCGGGAGCGGGCGACGATCGCCGCCAGGTCCCGCCGCCCGCCGGGCGAGGTCCCTGCCGGCGCGCCGCGATGAGACCGACTGGTCCCGTGAGTGCTTTGCCGTCGACGGCGCCTGGTAGGGCACAGTGCAGGTCGGCGATCCGTCCGGTGTCCAGCGCCCCCGGTTTCACCGGCACCGCGGGGATAGGTCAAGGATCAGCAGGTACGGGCCACCTCGTCCCACTGGGCTTGGACACTGATCACGAAGGCGCGCCCGCCTGTCTGCACCCCCATCGGTCACACCCAGACCGGCCGCGCATCCCCGTAGCCTGCAACCAACCTGACCGCAGGCAGGAGCGGCACTCCCACCACTGGAAGTCGTCGCTGGCTCCTCCGGATCGCGAGCCCGACGCAAGAAGCCGTTCCGGTACTCCGGGTTGGGTTTACCCATGACGGATTTCCCACGTTGGACGGCGGGGGAAAGCGGCCGAAGAGGAGTGCGACCCCCAGGTCTTGGCAGCGGTGAACTCGCTTGGGGGATCCGTTGAGCCCAGTAGGCGGCCAGCTTTCAACTCCCCCTTGAGCATGAAGTCTTGAGACACCCCAAGTCCGTTTTCCTGCAACTTGCATTGATACAATCGTCCACTCCTGCCTGATACCCAGACACCGAGACATCCGAGCAGTGGACAAGTGGGGAACTATGGTGCAACTCGCCTCAGACGCCACTGAATTAGCGCCCATCGCCTGGCTCGATTCCCAGCAGGTGCGAGCACGAGCCGAGGCCCCGCGCCCCGCACCGCAGGCCGGGAAGGAATCCCCCGCCGTCTTCGACCGCGAGAAGGTGAGGGCCGCGGCCTCCTCCCCCATCTGGAAGCCTTCGCGGACAAGGTTCCACAAGCGCTGTACACGGTCGCGCTGGCCTTGATTTTCGGCGAGTGTCTCGCTTACGCCCATACCAACCTGATGGCGCATCAAGGAATCGGGCACGACCAACTGACCCCCTGAACCCGGATGTCCCGGCGGGAAAACTACCGCTCTCGGACGACCACGAGAGGAAGGTTGCGAATGAGCGGACTCGGCGGCCTGATACTTGGATTCTTCTTCCTGTTCGTCTCCTGCGGAATCCTTTGGGTGACTCAGTGGATGGCCCGAAGAGTGTTCAACCAGTTTTGCCTCAAGAGGCACGGCGTACGCACCGAGGGGAGATGTCTGGGGTATGTGAGCATGCGCGACGGAAGTCGCGTCGTCGTGACATACCAAGGACCTTCGGGCGGGAATCACAAGGTGACCCTGGACTCATGGGAGGGAATGCTGCCGCCGATCGGAGGCCCGGTACCCCTCACCTGTCTACCCACACGCCCCCACGTAGCCGAGAAATGGCCGATTCAGTTCTTCGTGCTGCGCGCCGCAGTCGCATTCGTCTTCGTTCCGATCCTCGGCTGGTTCGGGCTCGGATTCGCGGCCGCTGGCGCACTTCTGATATTCACCACGTTCTTCTGATGCCCGATGTCGAGCGCCGGATTGCTGTGCCGTCCTGGGCCTCGGCCTCGGGGCAGGCAATGAAATCAGGCCTCCCCCGCTCCGCGCGCGCCCTCGCCGCGATCCGGACGGTCCTGAGGCAGGGACACCGCACGGTGGAGATTGGTCCGGTCGGCCGTTCTCCGGCTTCGTGAATGACGTGACGTCATGCCCGATGCGCGGGAGGGGAACCCGGAAAGCAGAACAGGTGCAGCGCTCGTGATCACGTGAATGGCGGGGCCCATGAGAACCGAGCAAGACCGTCGAACGCATCCACCGACTCACCAGCGAGGGCGCCTTCGACACCACCTGCGTCGACCTCGCCACGTGAATGAGACGTAGCCGGGATACCGAGAACCCCTCGCACCACACCTCCCCTGCGCAGCGCCGCCATCAGCGACTTCCGCAAGGACGGACACGTCAACATCTCGCCGCGACCCTCCGCCCCACGGCCGCGACCGCCTCCGACCCGTACGAAACCTCGACCTCACGCTACAAACCCAGACAAATCCTGTTCGCACCATGCCCTACTTGCGACGCGGGCTCCGACGCCACGATCCGACCCCCGGTTGCGTGACATGCGTCACGACCGGAGCCTCGGCACCAGAGGACTTCCCGGGCGTGCCAGCTCATCGACATTTCGACATTTGTCCGTTTTGGATTCGACATTCCCCTCTCCTGCGGGAACGGAATGCTCGCTACCGCATGACCTGCGCCCTACTTCCCTGGTCACGGCCGCTCCTGAAGACACATCACATGGTTGCGACAGTGACCAGATCGTGACCATGCACGATCAACGGCCTGTTTCAAGCGGCGTGCCGAATCCCCCGCGTGAACGCGAAACGGAAACTTGCCAGGCCAATGGCGGGCTTCTAAGAATGTCGACCATTCCGGCGTCCCGCAGTTCCGGCGCCGGAAGCTTCGCGATCACCGAATGAGGTCACGCATGCAGAAGCATCGGAAGAAGAAGCAGTACCGGAAAATAGTCATCGGCGTCAGCGCCCTCGGAATCGTGGGTGTCCCCACGGCCGCTCTCGCCTGCTTCAACGGCGGCGACGACGCCGGCCGGACGCGCACCGCGAGCCACCAGGCGCAGCGCCCGTGGCAGTCCGAGCCCTCCGCCGCCCCGGACCTCATGGTCCCGGTCGGCGTTCCGACGGCGCCGAGCAGCCCCACAGCCCCCGCGCAGCCGGTCGAGGAGACCTCCCGGCCCGCGCAGCCCTCCCCGCCTTCCCGGCCTTCGCAGACGCAGCCGCCGAAGGCCGCGCCGCAGCCGGCGAAGCCGCCGGTCACCAAGAAGCCGCAGGCGCCCCAGCCGCCGAAGACCTCGCCCGCGCCGACCGCCTCCGGCTCGGTCGCCGCGGTCCTCGCCCTGGTCAACCAGGAGCGCGCCGCCGCCGGGTGCCCGGCGGTCACCCTGAACGCCCAGCTCACGAAGGCCGCGCAGGACCACAGCGCGGACATGGCCGCCCACAGCAACATGTCCCACACCGGCTCCGACGGGTCGAACCCCGGCACGCGCATCACCCGCGCCGGCTACAACTGGAGCACGTACGGCGAGAACGTCGCCTACGGCTACAGCACGCCCGAGAAGGTCATGGAGGGCTGGATGAACAGCCAGGGCCACCGGGAGAACATCCTGAACTGCTCCTTCAAGGAGATCGGCATCGGCCTGGCCCAGCCCGGCAACTACTGGACGCAGGACTTCGGCACGGCCCGCTGACGCCCGCGCCACCGCGCGACGGCCCACCGCGCGACGGCGGGCCGCGCGACGGCGGGCCGCGCGACGGCGGGCCGTCGGACCCACGCGGGTCCGGCG